>NZ_JBHYZV010000057.1:0-53284 GCF_042753905.1 Streptomyces sp. NPDC059248
AGGGACGCCAAGAAGAAGGCGATCGAGCTGATGGACCGGGTGAAGATCCCGGCCGCGGCGGCGCGCGTCGACGACTACCCCGCGCACGGCGGAGAACAAGGCGTCCGGGGGAGCGGGTCGGCCGGCGGGCCTAGTAAATGTTGACGAAGCCCCACCAGCGCCCGTTGTAGCTCTGGCAGTAGCCGCTGGTCGCCGGGGTGACCGCGATGTTCCGCTCGACCCCCGCCTGGCACTGGGCCAGCGTCGTGTACGGCGACAGACAGCGGTAACCCGGCGACGCCGGGGGCTCACCGCCCGGACAGGACAGGATTCCCACATCGGGTACCGGCGCCGGCGCCTGCGCGGGCGCGGCCTGAGCCGGGGAGACCAGTACGCCGAAGGCGAGCACGGCACCGACTCCCGCACCCGCGAGCAGTTTGCGAACAGCCATGATGCTTTCTCCTTCTCGGAAAGGAAAGAAAAAAGGGGTAATCTGCGGCCATGAAAAGCGGGGAATGCCTCTTCTTCCCCCCGGCCTTTCGTGACCGGCGAAGACCTACCCGAGGCTTCTGAACATCAGTCTTATCCCCGCTTATCGCGACGCCGGCCACCATTACCGCGGGATAAGCCCGGGGATATGTTTGGCCCCCGTCCGGCGGCCGGGTTCCCGAGGCGCCGCCGCCGGTCGCACGGCCCGGCGCACCCCCGTCCCCCGTACCGCCCCCGGTCGCACGGTGCCGCGCCGACGGGCGCACCGCGGACGGCGCCGCGGGCCCCGTGCGCTCAGAGCGGAACCCCCACCCCGTGTGCGAACCGGCCCCCATCAGGCAGCATGGCTCCATGCCCGTACTGACGCGTGACGAAGCACAGAATCGAGCCCGGCTCCTCGACGTCCACCACTACACGATCGGTCTCGACCTGACCGCACGTGCCGCCGCGACCGGCACGGGGCAGTCGCCGGGAGCGGACGGCGGTGGCACCACCGACGAGGAGATCTTCGGATCGCGGACCGTCATACGGTTCACCGCCCGGGCCGACGGGGACACCTTCGTCGAGCTGAAGCCCGCCGTCCTGCGCTCGATCACCCTCGACGGCCGGTCCCTGGACCCGGCCGCGCTCGACGACAACCGGTACCCGCTGGCCGGGCTGACCGCCGGCGAGCACGAGCTGATCGTCGAGACGGACATGCGCTACTCCCGCACGGGCGAGGGCATGCACCGCTTCACCGACCCCAGCGACGGTGAGACGTACGTCTACACCCAGCTCTTCCTCGACGACGTCCAGCGCGTCTTCGCCGCCTTCGACCAGCCCGACCTCAAGGCGGTTTTCGAGGTCACCGTCGTCGCGCCGGAGCGCTGGACGGTCCTCGGCAACGGGATCGCCACCCACCGGGGCGACGGTGTCTGGACCTGCGCGCCCACCCCGCCGCTCGCCACCTACTTCGTCGCCGTCGCGGCCGGTCCCTGGCACTCCGTCCGTACCGAGCACGCGGGCCTCCCCTTCGGGCTGCACTGCCGCCGGTCCCTCGCCGAGCACCTCGACGCCGACACGGACGAGCTGTTCGAGATCACCCGTCAGTGCTTCGACCGGTACCACGAGAAGTTCGAGGAGCCGTACCCCTTCGACTCGTACGACCAGGCGTTCGTCCCCGAGTTCAACGCGGGCGCCATGGAGAACCCCGGACTGGTCACCTTCCGCGACGAGTTCGTCTACCGCTCCGCCGTCACCGACACCGAACGGCAGACCCGGGCCATGGTCGTCGCCCACGAGATGGCCCATATGTGGTTCGGCGACCTGGTCACCCTCACCTGGTGGGACGACATCTGGCTGAACGAGTCCTTCGCCGAGTACATGGGCTACCAGACCCTCACCGAGGCCACCCGCTTCACCGACACCTGGACCGACTTCGCGGCCAACCGCAAGCGCTGGGGTTACGACGCCGACCAGCGGCCCACCACCCACCCCGTGGCACCCGCCCCCGGCGCCGTCCCCGACACCGCGTCCGCGCTGCTCAATTTCGACGGCATCTCCTACGCCAAGGGCGCCTCGGCCCTGCGCCAGCTGGTGGCCTGGATGGGCGAGAAGGACTTCCTCGCCGGGATCAACATCCATTTCTCCCGCCACCGGTTCGGCAACGCCACCCTCGCCGACTTCATCGACTCCCTCGCCCGCGCCACCGACCGCGACGTCCACGCCTGGGCCGAGGCCTGGCTCGGCACCAGCGGCGTCGACACCCTGCGGCCGGCCGTCACCGACGAGGCCGGCAGCTGGACGCTCACCGTCGACCGCGACGGCGGCCGACCGCACCGCGTCGCCGTCGGCGCGTACGACACCGACCCCGTCGACCCCACCCGGCTCGTACCGCGGGGCCGCTTCGACATCGACGTACCGGCCGACGGCACCCCGGCCGAGCCCCGGCCCGGCCGGCGCCCGGCCCTGGTCGTCCTCAACGAGAACGACACCACCTACGCCAAGATCCGCTTCGACCGGGTCTCCTGGGAGACGGTCCGCGGCGCCCTGTCCTGTCTGCCCGAACCGCTGACCCGCGCCGTCGTGTGGAACGCGGCCCGCGACATGGTCCGCGACGGCGAGCTGGCACCCGCCGACTATCTGGAGACCGCGCGCACCCATCTGCCGCGCGAGAGCGATCTCGCGGTCGTCCAGAGCGTCCTCGTCTTCTGCCGGGTCCAGATCGCCGACCGGCTGCTGTCCGCGGCGGAGCGGCCCGCCGCGCTCGCCACGATCCGGGCCGTGTGCCGGGACATCCTCCGCAGGACCGAGGACGGCAGCGACAGCGGACTGCGTCTGATCGCGGTCCGCCAGATCATCGACGCCACCTCCCAGCCCGAGACGATCAAGGAGTGGCTCTCCGACGGCGCCGTCACCGGCGGCCCCGAACTCGACCCCGAACTCCGGTGGCGGATCCTGCACCGGCTGGCCGTCCTCGGCGCGGTCGGCGAGGACGAGATCGCCGCGGAACTGGTCGCCGACCCCAGCGCCACCGGCCGCGAAGGCGCGGCCCGCTGCCGGGCCGCCCTGCCGTCGCCCGAGGCCAAGGCCGCGGCCTGGGACCTCCTCTTCGGCTCCGACACCCTGTCGAACTACCTGTTCACCGCGGTCGCCCAGGGGTTCTGGCACCCGGAACAGGACGAGCTGGTACGGGAGTACGTGCCGCGCTTCTTCCACGACGTGGTGGCACTCGCCGCCCGCCGCGGCCCCGCGATCGCCGCCGCGGCGGGCCAGGACGCGTTCCCGGCGTACGCGGTCTCCCCCGAGACGCTCGCCCTCGGCCGGACGACCCTGGAGGACCCGGACCTGACCCCGTCCCTCCGCCGCCGCCTCGCCGACCAACTGGACGACCTCCACCGCGCCCTGACCCACCACCCCCGAGAGACCCGATAGCCCCGCAACTCCCCCCGCGCCCCGGAGTTCCAGGGGCGCGGGGAACTGCCCGACGAGCCACAACGCGCGCGCACCCGGCACACCACCGCCACCCCTCTGGCGCTCCCCGAACCCCTCTTCGGCACCCCACCCGTGAGGACAACCACACCGCCTTCCCGTCGTTGAACACCACGGCACCCCGCCAAGGGGACCGGCGCCCCCGCCCGGGGGACCGCTCCGGGGAACCGCCCGGACCCCGGACCCCGCCGGAGGCGAACCCGCCCCCGCCCGTGGAAGGCACACACCCACCATGACCGGCACCCCACCATCCGCCGACCACGACCGCGACCACCCCTTCGACCTCGTCGGAATCGGCGTCGGCCCGGCCAATCTCTCCCTCGCCGCCCTCGCCCACGGCGTCCCCGGCGGTCTGCGGACCGCCTTCTACGAGCAGCGCCACCACTTCGGCACCCCCACCGCCCCGCCCGCCGTCCCTCTCACCGACGGCGCCACCCGCCGGGTGCCCTTCCTCGCCGATCTGGTCAGCCTCGCCGACCCGGCGAGCCCGTGGAGCTTTCTGCGCTATCTCCACGCCCACGACCGCCTGTTCCCCTTCTGCGTGGCCGGAACGTTCCATATCGACCGCGCCGAGTACGACACCTACTGCCGCTGGGTCGCCGGGAACCTGCCCGGACTCCACTTCGGCCACCAGGTCGACGCGGTCCGCTGGAACCCCGAACGCGCGCTCTTCGAGGTCGACTTCACCCGGCTCGACGACAACGGCGACGCCGCCGCCCTCGGCCGTGCCCACACCCGTGCCGTCGCCGTCGGGATCGGTACCGAACCCCATGTGCCCGAGCCGCTGCGCCCGCTCGCCGACGCGCCCGCCGTCCCCGTCCTGCACTCCGCCGACTACCTCCGCCATCGCGACACCCTCCTCGCCGCGGAACACATCACCGTCGTCGGCTCCGGCCAGTCCGGCGCCGAGGTCTTCCTCGATCTGCTGCGGGCCCGCCCCGAAGGGCGCGAACGGCTCCACTGGATCGGCAGGACGGAGTCGTTCGCGCCGGCGGAGCACTCCAGGCTCGGTCTCGAACACCTCACCCCCGACCACGCCCGCTACCTCCACGCCCTCCCGCCGGAGGCCCGCGACGCCCTGGTGTCCCGTCAGCGCCGGCTCCACCGGGGCATCGACCCGGCCACCGTCGACGCCGTCCACGCCGAGCTGTACCGCCGCACCCTGAACGGCGGCGGGCCGGACGCCGTGCTCGTCCCCGGCGTCCGGGTCCGCACCGCGGGCCGTGTCGCCACCACCCGCGTCGAACTCCACCTCGAACACGTCCGCCAGGGCACCCGTTCCCGGCTCACCACCGACGCCGTCGTCCTCGCCACCGGCTACCGCGAACGCCCCGTCGGCCGGGTGCTCGCCGGTCTCGACCCGTATCTGCGCCGCGACCCCGAAGGACGGCCCAGGACCGACGAGTCCTACCGGCTGACGCTCGACCCCTCGGTGACCGGCGCGGTCTACGTGCAGGGCGGCGGGACCCGCACCCACGACATCGGCGCCCCCGGCCCCTGGCTCACGGCCTGGCGCGGCGCGACCGTCCTCAACGCCCTCACCGGCCGCGAGCCGTACCCGCTGCCGCGCCGTACCGCCTTCACCACCTTCGGCCTGGAACGGCCCGAGCCGCCCCACGTCCCCGGACAGGGCCGGCGACTGACCCCCCTGGCCCAGACCTGAGCGTCCGGGGCACCACCCGAGGGCCCACGGCACCACGGCGTACGGCGCCGGATCCGGCGCACCCGCGCCGTCACCCCGTACGGGATGGCAGAGTTGGCGTACACCGACCGCGCCCGCCGACCCCGACCCTGCGCCGTCCCCGACCCTGCGCCGTCCCCAACGCCCCGCCGCGCGCCCCGAGCGCGTCGCGCGCCGCGCCGCCCCGAAGGAGTCCGAGGCCATGACCGACGCGTCCCCCGCCCCGTTCCCGCCCCACGGCACCCCCGACGCGCCCCGGATCGCGGTCCGCGGCGAGGCCGTGCTGGAGGTCGATCCCGAGATCGCCCGGATCACCGTCGTCGTCCGGGCCCGCGGTACCGACCGGCGCGCGGCGCTGGAGGATCTGACCCGGCGCAACCAGGCCGCCCTCGACCTGGTCAAGTCCTACGGCGACGCGGTCGAGAAGCTGGAGACCGGGCTCTTCTCGATCACCCCCGAGCTGTCCCGGCGCGGCCGGGGAGAACAGGTGCGCGCCTACCACGGACAGGTCAACCTCGAAGCCGAGTTCTCCGACTTCACGGCCCTCGGCGAGCTGACCACCCGCCTCGCCGATCTGGACCTGACCTCCGTCGGCGGCCCCTGGTGGGCGCTGCGGCCCGCATCGCCCGCCTACGGCGAGGCCCGCCGCCGCGCGGTGCGGGAGGCGGTCAAACGGGCCCGGGAGTACGCGGAGGCGCTCGGCGCCAGGCCCGTCGCGCTGGTGGAGCTGTCCGACACGGGGGCGGACGCCGTCGAACCGTACGGCATGCCGCTCGCCGGCGCCCGGATGGGCGGGGGGTACGAGATGGCCGCCGACGCCGCCCCCGCACTGGATCTCGAACCCCGCCGCCAGACCGTCCGGGCACAGGTGAACGCCCGCTTCGTGATCACGCCGCCGGAGCTGTGAACGGCCCCGTGACGCCGCCCTCGAAACCCGCCCCCGAACCCGTCCCCGCACCCCGCCCGACCGCTCATCGGAGCAGCCGCTCGCACACTTCGCCGGTTGTCAACAGCCTTTCACGCAATGATTGTTGGGGAGTCATCCGGACGACAGGTGCTACCGATCGGTACGGCATAGGCTCGCCCCATGCGCCGAGCAAAGATCGTTTGTACCCTGGGCCCAGCCACCGACTCCTACGACCAGATCAAGGCGCTGGTCGAGGCCGGAATGGACGTGGCCCGCCTCAACCTCAGCCACGGCTCCTACGCCGAGCACGAGGAGCGTTACCACCGCGTTCGCAAGGCGTCCGACGAGACGGGACGCAGTGTCGGGATCCTCGTCGACCTCCAGGGACCGAAGATCCGGCTCGGCCGGTTCCGGGAGGGGCCCGTTCTGCTCGAACGCGGTGACGTCTTCACCATCACGGTCGAGGAGACGGCGGGCGACCGCCATCTCTGCGGCACCACTTACAGCGGGCTCGCCGCCGATGTCACCCCGGGGGAGCGCATCCTCGTCGACGACGGAAAGGTCGCCCTGGAGGTCACTTCGGTCGAAGGACCCCGGGTGTGCACCACCGTCGTCGAGGGCGGCATGGTCTCCGACAACAAGGGGCTGAACCTTCCCGGCGTCGCCGTCTCCGTGCCCGCGCTCTCCGAGAAGGACGTCGAGGACCTGCGCTGGGCGCTGCGTACCGGCGCCGATGTGATCGCCCTGTCCTTCGTCCGCGGCGGCGGGGACATCGAGGACGTCCACCGGATCATGGACGAGGAGGGCCGCCGCCTTCCGGTGATCGCCAAGATCGAGAAGCCGCAGGCGGTCGAGAACATCGAGGAGATCGTCGCCGCCTTCGACGGCATCATGGTGGCCCGGGGCGACCTCGGTGTGGAGATGCCGCTGGAGCAGGTCCCGATCGTCCAGAAGCGGGCGATCAAGCTGGCGAAGCGGAACGCCAAACCGGTCATCGTCGCCACCCAGATGCTGGACTCGATGATCGACAACTCCCGGCCCACCCGGGCCGAGGCGTCCGACGTGGCCAACGCCGTCATCGACGGCACCGACGCGGTGATGCTCTCGGGCGAGACCAGCGTCGGCAAGTACGCGGTGGAGACGGTCCGGACGATGAGCCGGATCGTCGCGGCGGCCGAGGAGGACGTCCTGGCCACCGGGCTGCCGCCGCTGACCGAGCGGAACAAGCCCCGTACCCAGGGCGGCGCGGTGGCCCGCGCGGCGGCCGAGATGGGCGACTTCCTCGGTGCCGAGTTCCTGGTCGCCTTCACCCAGTCCGGGGACACGGTGCGACGGCTCTCCCGCTATCGCTCCCCGATCCCGCTGCTGGCCTTCACGCCCGACCCGGCCACCCGCTCCCAGCTCACCCTCACCTGGGGGGTGGAGACCTTCCTCGGGCCCCGGGTGGAGTCGACCGACGCGATGGTGGCCCAGGTGGACGAGGAGCTGCTGAGGATCGGCCGCTGCCGGTCCGGGGACACCGTGGTGATCACCGCGGGCTCCCCGCCCGGAGTGTCCGGTTCGACCAATCTGGTCCGGGTCCATCACATCGGTGATGCCGTCAGCTCGTCCTGATCCCGCGGCGATCGGCGGGGTGCCGTACGACTCTCCGTACGACGCACTGAGGCCCCTCCGGGGAGGGGCCTCAGGTCGTGACCTTGGAATAGAAGGTAAAGTACCCCGGGTGGGATTCGAACCCACGCTGGATGGTGTTTGAGACCACTGCCTCTACCGCTGGGCTACCGGGGCTTCCTTGGAAACAAAGGACGGGCGCCACCCTTTGTGCCCCAACCATACAGGAGCTGGGTAGTCTCATGGGGAGCACCCTGCCTTGGAATGAGGAGTCCCGTGACCGCCCCCGACCAGCCGACACCCGCCCCCGACGACGACACCTCGCACATCCCGCCGCAGACGACCCGTGTGGTGATCGCTGAGGACGAGGCCCTCATCCGGCTCGACCTCAAGGAGATGCTGCAGGAGGAGGGTTACACCGTCGTCGGTGAGGCCGGGGACGGCCAGAAGGCCGTGGAACTCGCCCGTGAACACCGCCCGGACCTCGTCATCCTCGATGTGAAGATGCCCGTGCTCGACGGCATCTCCGCCGCCGAGAAGATCGCCGGGGAGTCCATCGCGCCCGTCCTGATGCTGACCGCCTTCTCCCAGCGCGATCTGGTCGAACGGGCCCGGGACGCCGGAGCGATGGCCTATCTCGTCAAGCCGTTCAGCAAGAGCGACGTGGTGCCCGCCATCGAGATGGCGGTCTCCCGGTTCGCCGAGCTGAAGGCGCTGGAGAAGGAGGTCGCCGACCTCTCCCAGCGTCTGGAGACCCGTAAGCTCGTCGACCGCGCCAAGAGCGTGCTCCAGACCGAGTACGGCCTCACCGAGCCCGCCGCCTTCCGCTGGATCCAGAAGACCTCCATGGACCGGCGGCTGTCGATGCAGCAGGTCGCCGAGGCCGTCATCGCGGACTCCGCCGAGAAGAAGGCGGCGAAGGGCGGCCAGTAGCCGACGCCGTACGAGCCCTCTGTACGGCCTTCTATACGGCCCTCGATACGAGCCCTGATACGTCCGGGGGCCCGCGTCCCTCACGGGAGGCGGGCCCCTGGGCCGTATCGCGGTCGCTCAGTCCTCGCCGAGGTACGCCTTGCGGACGGACTCGTCGTGGAGCAGCTCCTCGCCCGAGCCCGACAGCACCACCTTGCCGACCTCCATCACATGGCCGTGGTCGGCCAGCGACAGCGCCGCCTGGGCGTTCTGCTCGACCAGCAGGATCGTGGTGCCCTGCGACCGCAGCTCCGTGATCGTCGACATGATCTTCTGCATCATGATCGGCGACAGACCCATGGACGGCTCGTCCAGCATCAGCAGCTTCGGCCGGGACATCAGCGCCCGGCCCATGGCCAGCATCTGCTGCTCGCCGCCGGAGAGGGTGCCCGCGGCCTGCTTGCTCCGCTCCCGCAGGATCGGGAACAGCTCGTAGGCCCGCTCGATGTCCTGGGCGATCCCCGCCTTGTCCGACCGGAGAAACGCCCCGAGCTGGAGGTTCTCGGCGATCGAGAGACGCGGGAAGATATGCCGGCCCTCGGGGGAGTGGGCCAGCCCCAGCGCCACGATCTTATGGGCCGGGATGCCCGACAGCGGCTTGCCGTCGAAGACGATCCGCCCCCCGGCCGGCTTCAGCAGCCCGGACAGGGTCCGCAGGGTCGTCGTCTTGCCCGCGCCGTTGGTCCCGATGAGGGTGACGACCTGACCGGCCTCCACACTGAAGGAGATGCCCTTCACGGCCTCGATCTTGCCGTAGGCGACACGGAGGTCCTCGACCTCGAGCAGTGCGGTCACGGGGTGCCCCCTTCCGGGCCGGTGGTGCCGGTGGTGCCCTTGGTGCCGGAGTCCGGAGTGTCGACGACGGCCTCCGCCGCCTCCTCGGCGGCTTCCACCTCCGCCACCTCCTCGGCACCGGGAGCGCCCTCGAACGGCGTCCCCAGATACGCGGCGACCACCCGTTCGTCGCCCTGGACGACCTCGGGCGAGCCCTCCACGAGCTTCTCGCCCTGCACCAGACAGGCCACCCGGTCGCAGAGGTTGAAGATGAACCGCATGTCGTGCTCGATCACCAGGACCGCGATGCCCTGGTCCCTGATGGCGAAGATCAGGTCCTCGGCGGCCCTGGTCTCCTGCGGGTTCATCCCCGCCGTCGGCTCGTCGAGCAGCAGCAGCCCCGGATCGCTCGCCAGCGCGCGGGCGATCTCCAGCTTGCGCTGCTCGCCGTAGGGCAGGTTGCGCGCCAGATGGTCCGCCTTGGCGTCCAGACCGGTGAACGCGAGCAGCTCCATGGCCCGGCTACGGGACTCGGCCTCCGCCTTCTTGAAGCCGGGGCCGCGCAGCAGCGCCGACCACAGCCCCTCCTTGGTCCTGGTGTGCCGTCCGACGAGGACGTTCTCCAGGACCGTCATATTGGAGAAGAGCCGGATGTTCTGGAACGTCCGGGCGACTCCGGCCTGGGTGACCAGATGCGGTTTGGGCGGCAGTACGGTGCCCTTGTAGCTGACCCGACCCTCCGTGGGGATGTACAGCCCGGTCAGACAGTTGAAGAACGTGGTCTTCCCGGCGCCGTTGGGGCCGATCAGCCCGACGATCTCGCCGGAGTTGACCGTGAGGTCCACGGAGCGTACGGCCGTCAGACCGCCGAAGCGCATCGTCACGCCGCTGGCGTCCAGGACCGTCGTCGCCCCGGCCGGCGCGTCGTTCGGCGTGTCGGTTGTCGTGGTCGTCATATCGGTCACGCCCCCGCCTTGGTGAGGCCGACGCCGGGACCGGAGAGGCCCTTGTCGGACGGGTCGGACGCGTCGCCCTCGTGGTACTCCAGCTGGGCCCGTCGATTGGCGATCAGGCCCTCCGGGCGGAAGCGCATCAGCAGGATCAGCGCGATGCCGAAGCCGAGGAGCTGGTAGTCGGCGAGGAAGTCGAGCTTCGCCGGGATCATATAGAGCAGGGCGGCGCCGAGCAGCGGACCGCTGACCGTCCCCATACCGCCGAGGATGACCGCGGCCAGCAGGAACGCCGAGTTCGGCGGTACGGGACCGGCGAACTGGTACATCTCCGGGACGACGGTGTGCTGGACATGGGCCTGGACCGTACCGGCGAGACCGGCGAGGAAGGCACCGAGGGCGAAGGCGATCAGCTTCACCCGGAAGCCGTTGATGCCCATCGCGGTGGCCGCGGTCTCGTCCTCGCGGATCGCGACCCAGGCACGGCCGATCCGGGAGTCCTCGGACCGCTTGAAGACCGTCACCACGATCGCGGTGACCACCAGCATCAGCAGGTAGTAGTTGGCGTAGCTGCCCAGCTCGAAGCCGAGGACCGTATGCGGCTCGCCGAAGTTGAACCCGAAGAACTCCAGATCGGGGATGTTCGGCACACCGTTGGGGCCGTTGGTGATGTCGGGGCCCGAGTCGCCGTCGAGGTTGAGCATCGCGATCCGGAAGATCTCGCCGAAGCCCAGGGTCACGATGGCGAGGTAGTCGCCGCGCAGCCGCAGGGTCGGGGCGCCGATGATGACACCGAAGATCAACGAGACCACGCCACCGGTGATGACGGCGGCCCAGAACGGGAACTGGACGTCGAACGCGGAGGCCGTGGAGCCGGAGACCAGGGCCGCGGTGTACGCGCCGACGCCGAGGAAGGCGACGTAACCGAGGTCGAGCAGACCGGCGAGACCGACGACGATGTTCAGACCCAGCGCCACGGTCGCGAAGATCAGGATGTTGACCGCGATCAGGGTGTAGGTGTCGGCTTCCTGGGTGAACGGGAACGCCGCGGCGGCGGCGAACGCCGCGATGACGGTGATCTGCCGGTAGCGGGCGGTCAGGCCCGAGAGCCGGGCGAGCAGCCCCGCCTTGTTCAGCCCGGCCATCGCGAAGCCGACCAGGACCAGATAGCCCACGAACAGCTCGGCGTACTCGGTGTCGATGCCGTACGTGATCACGTAGAGACCGAGGCCGAAGACCGCGACGATGATCAGGATCTCCGCCCAGGACGGCAGCGGCCGGGGGCGGACCGCCGGCCGGGTGTCGTCGGGGAGCGCGAAGGCGGCCAGCGGCACGGCGGCGGCGACCAACGCCACGAACGCGCCGGGCTCCAGATGGACCAGGCCGTCCAGCTTCACGGCGATGGCGACGACGGTGTAGCCGGTGACGCCGAGCGCGCCGAGGGCGAGCATCCGCAGGGCACGGGTGGACCCGGCCGGGATCAGCCAGCCGAGGCCCTTCACGCCGAGGGACGCCAGGGCGAACAGGACGACCAGCGCGCCCGCGATCAGGCTGAGGATCTGGAGGCCGCCGGGGTAGCCGTAGACCGTGAGATCGCCCGGGAACTCGTCGGTGTAGGTCCAGGCGAGGAAGGTGCCGACGACGGTGGCCAGACCACCGGCGGCCGTCACCATCCGGAGCGTACGGGTACGGGACTCGGTGTCCACGGGCGTGGCGGAGCCGGTGGTGGGAGTGGTTTCTGTGGTCATCGCTCTCACGCCCGATCCGCGACGCGCTCGCCGAGCAGCCCCTGGGGCCGGACGAGGAGCACAAGGATGAGAAGGACGAAGGCCCAGACATTGGCCCAGGCACCGCCGCCCAACTGCTGCATGCCGGGGATCTCGGCGACGTACGCGATCGACAGCGACTCGGCCACGCCGAGCACGACACCGCCGACCATGGCGCCGTAGATATTGCCGATACCGCCGAGCACGGCCGCGGTGAAGGCCTTCAGTCCGAGGATGAAGCCCATCTCGAACTGGATCTGGCCCTTGTCGAGACCGTAGGCGACCGCCGCGATCGCGGCGAAGCCGGCGCCGATGGCGAAGGCCATCACGATGATGCGGTCGGTGTTGATCCCCATCAGCTTGGCCGTGTCCGGGTCCTGCGCGGTGGCCTGCATGGCCCGGCCGCTACGGCTCTTGGAGACGAACATCCCGAGCGCGAGCATGCACAGCGGGGCCAGGACCAGCACGAAGGCGTCCGCCCGCTGAAGGTGCAGATGCTCGGTGATCTGGAACGAGTCGCCGGGGAACTCGGGGAAGCTCCGGGCCTTCTTGGCGTCCGGGTACCAGGCCCAGACGATCTGCTGGAGGGCGATGGACAGGCCGATCGCGGTGATCAGCGGGGCCAGCCTGGGGGCACCTCGGAGAGGCCGATAGGCGAACCGTTCCGCCGCGGTCGCGACCGCGACCGCCGTGAGGGCTCCGCCGATGATCATGACGGGGATCGCGACGATCAGCGAACTCCCGTCGGGGAGGATCAGATAGGCGGTGAGGGCGCCGAAGCCCCCGATCATAAAGATCTCGCCGTGGGCGAAATTGATGAGCTGGACGATGCCGTAGACCATGGTGTACCCGATGGCTATGAGGCCGTAGAGGGCACCGAGGGCAAGGCCGTTCGCCAGCTGTTGCGGCAGTTCGTTCACCGCAGAGCCTCCGATGAGCGTGTCGGATATGACTCCGCGCGAGGGTGCTGTGGCACCCTCGCGCGGCTGGGGTCAGATGCTGCGGGGTCTGGCGGTGAGGCTCAGTCCTCGAAGGTCGCGTTCTTGATGGACTTCCACGCGCCCTTCTCGACGGTGTAGACCGTGAGCTGCTTGTTCGTGGTGTCGCCGAACTCGTCGAAGGAGACCTTGCCGGTCACACCTTCGAAGGAGACCTTGCTCAGGGCCTCGGTGACCTTGGCGCGGGCGTCGCTCGGGACCTTGCCGCCGTTCCCGTCGACGACCGCCTTCACGGCCTGGATGATGGCCCAGGCAGCGTCGTAGGAGTAGCCGCCGTAAGCCGCGTACGGGTCCTTGTAGCCACCCGCCTTGTAGTCCTCGATGAACTTCTTCGCGGTCGGCAGCATCTCGACCGGGTAGCCGACGGAGGTCGCCAGGTCACCGTCGTTCGACTGACCGGACGCCTTGATGAAGGCGGGGTCGTAGAGCGCGTCGCCGCCCATGGTGGGGATGTTGGCCCCGGCCTTCTTGATCTGGTCGGCGAGCAGACCGCCCTCGGGGTACTGGCCGCCGAAGAAGACCGAGTCGGCGCCGGACGCCTTGATCTTGTCGGCGGTGGGGGAGAAGTCGGTCTCCTTGACCGTCACCTTGTCGGTGCCCGCCACGGTGCCGCCGAGCTTCTTGAACTCGTCGGCGAAGATGGACGCGAGACCGGCGCCGTAGGTCTGCTTGTCGTCGACGACGAAGACCTTCTTCTTCTTGGCCTCGTTGAAGAGGTATTGCGCCGCGAACTTGCCCTGGATCACATCCGTGGTGGCGGTGCGGAAATACGTCTTGAAGGGCCGCTTCTTCTCGCCCGAACCCCACTTGTCGCCCTGCGACAGCGCCGGGTTGGTGTTGGCGGGCGAGATCTGCGCCAGGTCAGCCTTGGCGAAGTCGCCCTGCATCGACTGGGCGACACCCGAGTTCAGCGGGCCGACGACACCGAGGACGTTCTTGTTGGACACCAGCTTGATGGCGTTCTGCTGACCCGAGGCGGGCAGCGCCTGGTCGTCGTAGGCCTCGACCTTGAACTCGACGCCGGGGACGACGTTCTCCTTGTTCGCGGTCTTGGCCGCGAGGTCCACCGAGTTCTTGATGCCCTGGCCGAGCGCGGAGAGCGAACCGGTCAGCGGTGCGTCGATGCCGATGACCACGGTGGTTTTGTCACCGCCGCTGCTGTTGCTGTTGTCCTTCTTGTCATCGTCGCGCGATCCGCAGGCGGTGAGGGTGAGCGCTCCCGTGGTGACCACGGCGGTAAGTATGAGCAAGGAACGGTTTCGCACGATCTGTCCTTTCCCTGGCACGACACCTCCCCCTAGAGGTGTCGTTCGTCGCCGGGCCGTTCCGCAATGCGTGGTGTTGATATGCGCCCGGCGGCGCGGTGACTGGCGGTGACTCTAGGCGGAGGTGGTTGGACACGGCACTAGGGAAGTCAGGATGTGACGCTCTTGTTATCGAGGTCGGATATCGGTGCACCCGAATGAGGGCACATCGGGGCGTCCTTCCCCGCCTTCCGGCTGCTCACATGGTGAGAACGCCCTGTTCCGCTCAGGCCCTTGAGGCGATCTTGCTCCTGTCGGGACCCCTATCACGTTCCACGGGAACCGCCGACCACGGGGCGAGGGGAAACAGGGCGGAAGGGCTGCTTCCGCCACCTCTCGATGATTACTCTGTGTAAGAATTCGATCGGGGCGGGATATCTTATATGGCATATGCATTCATCTCCCCGCTACGGATGGCGGGGAACGGCCGGGCGATGTACGGGTGTTCGGGCGGGGGTTCGACGCGAGGGGCGAAGCCCGGCCGGAGGGTGGGGTATTGACCCGCGTAGACGCATCGCGACTGGTGAGATGTCCATGCCGCCACCGGCCCCCACCTGCCCGGCCCCGCGCGACGCCCTCCGAACGCCCGTACGATCCCCGGTGGGTTGCCCGCCCCCCGGGGATCGTCGGTGACCGCGGTGTGACACCTGTGTTTCACCCACCGGAAGCGCCCCTCCGCCCCCTCACCCCCGAAGATCACACAGAGTGCGTACCCGGCCACGACACCCCGCCCGGCTGATCCGCCCCCGCCGCCCGGCCGGGACTGGGCGATCAACCACTCACTGTGGCGCGCCCGACAACGATGCTGCTCGGGGCGGCCGACTCTCTCCGGCGACGGGAAGGCCGGCCGCCTAGGGGCGCGAGGAACTGCGCGACCAGCCACGGACGACGCGCGGTCGGCAACGCAACCGGACCTCATCCCCCGGGCCCCGCCGGGGCTACGCGGCCCCGACCTCCCGCAAAAGGCACGTCAGCCGTGCCGTGCACACCCGCTTCTCCTGCTCGTCCGTGATCACGATCTCGTACGTCGCCGTGGTCCGCCCCCGGTGCACCGGCGTCGCGACCCCGGTGACCAGGCCGGACCGTACGCCCCTGTGGTGCGTGCAGTTGAGGTCCACCCCCACCGCCATCTTGCCGCTGCGGCCGTGCAGCATCGCGCCCACCGACCCCAGGGTCTCCGCCAGTACCGCCGAAGCGCCGCCGTGCAGCAGCCCGTACGGCTGGGTGTTGCCCTCGACCGGCATCGTGCCGACGATCCGCTCGGCCGACGCCTCCAGGATCCGTACGCCCATCCGATCGCCCAGGTGCCCCGCCGAGAAGAGCGCGGGGAGGTCCACCCCCAGCGCCGCGTACTCGTCGACGATGTCCTGCGTGAACTTCACGGTGTGCTGCTCGCCCATGGGGCCGGCTCCGATCTCGGTCGTTCCAGTGCGTTGTTGCGTGCTTGCTGCACCGTCATATCAGATGCCTGAGCGCACGCTTAGGCTGCCGACAGTGCCGTGGCGCACACTCGCACCCCCGGCCCGCACCCCCGGCCCGCAACCCGCCCGCGCCGCGCGGCGCCCGTCAGTCGCACCGCTCCAACCGCACCACCACCGACTTGCTGGCGGGCGTGTTGCTGGTGTCCGCCGTCGAGTCCAGCGGCACCAGCACATTGGTCTCGGGGTAGTACGCCGCGGCGCACCCCCGCGCGGTCGGGTAGTGCACCACACGGAATCCCGGCGCGCGTCGCTCCACCCCGTCCTTCCACTCGCCCACCAGATCCGCGTACGACCCGTCCGGCAACCCCAGTTCGCGGGCGTCCTCCGGATGCACCAGCACCACACGGCGGCCGCCCCGCACCCCCCGGTAACGGTCGTCGAGGCCGTACACCGTCGTGTTGTACTGGTCGTGCGAGCGCAGCGTCTGGAGCAGCAGCCGCCCCCGCGGCACCCGGGGGTACTCCACCGGCGCCGCCGTGAAGTTCGCCCGGCCCGTCGCGGTGGGGAACCGCCGCTCGTCCCTCGGCGCGTGCGGCAGGACGAAACCGCTCGGCCGCGCCGCCTTCTCGTTGAAGTCCTCGAAACCGGGCACGACCCGCGCGATCCGGTCCCGGACCGCCCCGTAGTCCCGTTCGAACTCCTCCCACGGGGTGCGCGACCCGTCGCCCAGGACCGCGCGGGCCAGCCGCGCCACGATCGCCGGCTCGGACAGCAGCGCCGGGCTCGCGGGCGGCAGATTGCCGCGCGACGCGTGCACCATCCCCATCGAGTCCTCGACGGTCACGAACTGGCGCCCGCCCGCCTGGACGTCCCGGTCGGTACGCCCCAGCGTCGGCAGGATCAGTGCCCGGCGGCCGGTCACCACATGGGACCGGTTCAGCTTCGTCGACACCTGTACCGTCAACCGGGCCCGGCGCATCGCGTCCTCGGTCACGGCCGTGTCCGGCGAGGCGGCCACGAAATTGCCGCCCATGGCGAAGAACACCTTCGCGTCGCCGTCGCGCAGCGCCCGGATCGCCCGGACCACGTCGTACCCGTGCCGACGCGGCGGCGCGAAGCCGAACTCCTTCTCCAGCGCGTCCAGGAACGCGGGCGCGGGCCGCTCGAAGATGCCCATCGTCCGGTCGCCCTGCACATTGGAGTGGCCCCGGACCGGGCAGACCCCGGCGCCCGGACGGCCCACGGCCCCGCGCAGCAGCAGCAGATTGACCACCTCGCGGATCGTCGCCACCGCGTGCTTGTGCTGGGTCAGTCCCATCGCCCAGCACACCACGGTCCGCTCCGACGCCAGCAGCATCGCGGCCGCCCGCTCGATCTCCGCCCGCTCGAGACCGGTGGCCGCCAGGGTCTCGTCCCACTCCGCCGCCCGCGCCACCGCCGCGAACTCCTCGAAGCCATGGGTGTGGGTGCGGACGAACTCCTCGTCCACGCCCCCGTCGGCTTCGAGGACCAGTCGGTTCCACATCCGGAACAGCGCCTGGTCCCCGCCGATCCGGATCTGGAGGAACAGATCGGCCAGCGCCGTGCCGCGCAGCAGTCCGCGCGCCGTCTGCGGATTCCGGAACCGTTCGAGGCCGGCCTCCGGCAGCGGGTTCACCGAGATGATCCGCGCCCCGGCGGCCTTCGCCTTCTCCAGGGCGCTCAGCATCCGGGGGTGGTTGGTGCCGGGATTCTGCCCGGCGACCACGATCAGATCGGCCCGGTGGAGATCCTCCAGGGACACACTGCCCTTGCCGACGCCGAGCGTCTCCGTCAGCGCCGAGCCCGACGACTCGTGGCACATATTCGAGCAGTCCGGCAGATTGTTCGTCCCGAACTCCCGCACGAACAGCTGGAACAGGAACGCCGCCTCGTTGCTCGTCCGCCCCGAGGTGTAGAACACCGCCTCGTCGGGCGAGTCCAGCGCGCGCAACTCCTCGGCCACGATCGCGAACGCCCGCTCCCAGCTCACCGGCTCGTAACGGTCGCCGCCCTCCGGCAGATACACGGGCTCCGTGATCCGGCCCTGCTGCCCCAGCCAGTAACCGCTGCGGCCGGCCAGGTCGGACAGCGGATGGGCGGCGAAGAACTCCGGTGTCACCCGGCGCAGCGTCGCCTCCTCGGCGACCGCCTTCGCCCCGTTCTCGCAGAACTCCGCGAGATGCCGCTTCTCGGCGTCCTCGGGCCAGGCGCAGCCCGGGCAGTCGAAGCCGTCCTTCTGGTTGACCTTGAGGAGCGTCCGTACGGAACGGGCCACGCCCATCTGCTCCCGGGCCACCTTGAGGGTGTGCGCGACGGCCGGGAACCCGGCGGCCGTGCGCCCGGGCGGGCCGACCTCCGGGGCGTCCTGCGCCGGGTCGTCCGCGGGCGGTCTCGTGGCCATCGTGCTCCCCTTTCGCCGGGACCGGACGGCACCGGACAACCGGTCCGCACCCGGCCCGCCGCGCCGACGGGCTGTGACGTACGCCATCCTGCCACGCCCCACCGACACCGCCGCCGCGCGCGCCGGCCGGCCCACGGGCACGCCCAGGGCCGCGCCGGGGCGACCCGATGGGCTCCCGGGCGTCACCGCCGGGGATCCGTGCGCGGCCCTTCTTCCGAGGCCCCTCTTACGAGCGAACCGGCCGTGGACGTCATTGTCAGTGGGGCGTGGCAGGATCGTCCCGTGGCCGAGACAGCATCGAAGAAGACCCCAGCCGACACCCGCGACGGCCGTCGGGAGCGACCGCGCCTGCTCCTCATGGACGGGCACTCCCTGGCGTACCGGGCGTTCTTCGCGCTGCCCGCGGAGAACTTCACCACCGGGAGCGGCCAGACGACCAATGCCGTCTACGGCTTCGCGTCGATGCTGGCGAACACCCTGCGTGACGAGGCGCCCACGCATTTCGCGGTCGCGTTCGACGTGTCCCGCAAGACATGGCGTTCGAAGGACTATCCGGAGTACAAGGCGAACCGCTCCGCCACCCCCGACGAGTTCAAGGGGCAGGTGGAGCTGATCGGCGAGCTGCTGGACACGATGAACGCCGTCCGGTTCGCCGTCGACGGGTTCGAGGCCGACGACATCATCGCCACGCTCGCGACCCGGGCCGAGGCCGCCGGATTCGAGGTGCTCATCGTCACCGGCGACCGGGACTCCTTCCAGCTGGTCTCCGAGCACACCACCGTGCTGTACCCCACCAAGGGCGTCTCGGAGCTGACCCGCTTCACCCCGGAGAAGGTCCAGGAGAAATACGGGCTGACCCCCGGGCAGTATCCGGACTTCGCGGCCCTGCGGGGCGACCCGTCCGACAACCTCCCCGGCATCCCCGGCGTCGGCGAGAAGACCGCGACCAAGTGGATCAACCAGTTCGGTTCCTTCGCCGAGCTGGTCGAGCGCGCCGACGAGGTCAAGGGGAAGGTCGGCCAGTCCCTCCGGGACCACCTCGACGCCGTCAAGCTCAACCGCCATCTGACCGAGCTGGTCCGCGATGTGGAGCTGCCCCGGGCCGTCGGCGAGCTGGAGCGCGCGCCTTACGACCGGACGGCCCTCCAGGGCTTCCTCGAAGTGCTGGAGATCCGCAACCCCAGCCTCCGCGAGCGCCTCCTGGCCGTCGACCCCGGAGCCGCCGAGGAAGCGGCCCCGGCCCCCGCGGCGGGTATCGAGCTGGACGGCGCCGCCCTCGGCACCGGTGAGGTCGCCCCCTGGCTCGCCGCCCACGGCGGACAGCCCCTCGGTGTGGCCACCGTCGCCCGCTGGAGCCTCGGCACCGGTGAGGTCACCGAGATCGCCCTCGCCGCCGCCGACGGCAAGGCCGCCTGGATCGACCCCACCCGCCTCGACGAGGCCGACGAGCGCGCCTTCGCCGACTGGGCCGCCGACCCCGCCCGCCCCAAGGTGCTCCACGGCGCCAAGGAGGCCCTCCGCGTCTTCCCCGAGCGGGGCTGGCGGCTCGACGGCATCACCATGGACACGGCGCTCGCCGCCTATCTGGTGAAGCCCGGCCGCCGCTCGTTCGCCCTCGACGCCCTCTCCGTCGAATATCTGGGCCGTGAGCTGGCCCCGCCGGCCGCCGACGGCCAGCTCGCCTTCGGCACCGACGAGGACGAGCACGCCGAGGCCGACGCCCTGATGGCGCAGGCCCGAGCCGTCCTCGACCTCGGCGACGCCCTCGGCGCCCGGCTGGCCGAGGTCGGCGCCACCGACCTCCTCCACGACATGGAGCTGCCGACGTCGCTCCTCCTCGCCCGGATGGAACGCCACGGCATCGCCGCCGACCGCGCCCATCTGGAAGCCATGGAGCAGCTGTTCGCCGGAGCCGTCCAGCAGGCCGTCAAGGAGGCCCACGCCGCGGTCGGCCACGAGTTCAACCTCGGCTCGCCCAAGCAGCTCCAGGAAGTCTTCTTCGGGGAGCTGAACCTCCCCAAGACCAAGAAGACCAAGACGGGCTACACGACGGACGCCGACGCCCTCGCGTGGCTCGCCGGACAGACCGATCACGAACTGCCCGTGATCATGCTCCGCCACCGGGAGCAGGCCAGGCTGCGCTCCACCGTCGAGGGCCTCATCAAGACGGTCGCCGCCGACGGCCGGATCCACACCACCTTCAGCCAGACGGTGGCCGCGACGGGACGGCTCTCCTCCACCGACCCCAATCTGCAGAACGTGCCGGTCCGCACCGACGAAGGCCGGGCGATCCGCCGCGGCTTCGTCGTCGGCGAGGGCTTCGCGTCCCTCATGACCGCCGACTACAGCCAGATCGAACTCCGGGTGATGGCCCACCTCTCCCAGGACGAGGGCCTCATCCGGGCGTTCACCTCCGGCGAGGACCTGCACAACACCGTCGCCTCCCAGGTCTTCGGCGTCGCCACCTCCGATGTCGACGCCGAGATGCGCCGCAAGATCAAGGCCATGTCGTACGGCCTGGCGTACGGGCTCTCCGCCTTCGGGCTCTCCCAGCAGCTGAACATCGATGCGGGCGAGGCCCGGGCCCTGATGGACACCTACTTCGAGCGGTTCGGCGGCGTCCGGGACTATCTCCACGATGTGGTCGAGGAGGCCCGCGCCACCGGCTACACGGCCACCATGTTCGGCCGCCGCCGCTATCTGCCCGACCTCACCAGCGACAATCGTCAGCGTCGCGAGGCCGCCGAGCGGATGGCGCTCAACGCCCCGATCCAGGGCACTGCCGCGGATATCGTCAAGATCGCCATGCTGCGGGTGGACGACGCGCTCCGGGACGCCGGACACACCTCGCGGCTGCTGCTCCAGGTCCACGACGAAATCGTGCTGGAGATCTCGCCCGGCGAGCGCGCCGCTGTGGAGGCCCTGGTGCGCCGGGAGATGTCCGGCGCGGCCGAACTCACCGCCCCCCTGGACGTATCGGTCGGCGTCGGCGCCGACTGGGAGTCCGCCGCCCACTGACCCGTTCGCACCCCGGCCCCCGGCCGTGCCGCCCGCGTCGGCCGGCCGGAGGCCGTTTCCCGCCGCTCCGGCATACCGGTACGCAGGTGAAGGCCCCGGCCTCCGGGTGCGTACGGCCGTCGTCGTCCGTTCCCGAAGGGCCCGGCCGGTGGAGCCGGTCCGACTCCCCGGCCATCACGAGGTGGCGAAGTGGTGAAAAACGGTCAGGCGCTCCTGCCCCGTGGCGCCCGGTGACGTAAGGTCGGCCGGGTCGAGGCACTTGGGGAGCGGGGAGAACCGCCGCGGGAGGGGACACTACATGGGAGCGCGATTCGGTCGTCGGCTGCGCAGAGGAGCGACCACCACGGCCGTGGCGGCCGCCGCCGTCGCCGCGCTCTCGGCGTCCCAGGCACCCGGTGTCACACAGGCGATATCGGGGGACAGCCAGTCGACCCCGGACGAACTCTCCGACGGCGTCACCCCACCACCCGGCACCCCCGTCAGCGGTGACTCCCCCTACTACACGGATCTGCCGCCCCTGAAGTCCCCCACGCCCACCGGCTCCAACGGCGCCCCGGGCCCCGCGGGACAGGCGGAGTCGGGTATCCCCGCGACGGTCCTCGCCGCCTACAAGCGCGCAGAGGAGACCATCGCCACCTCCGACCCGGGCTGCAAGGTCCCCTGGCAGTTGCTCGCCGCCATCGGCAAGGTCGAGTCCGGCCAGGCGCGCGGCGGCCGGGTCGACGCCAACGGCACCACCATCTCCCCGATCCGGGGACCGGTCCTCAACGGTGTCGGCTTCGCCAACATCCCCGACACCGACGACGGCGCCTACGACGGCGACACCGTCTACGACCGTGCCGTCGGCCCCATGCAGTTCATCCCGTCCACCTGGGCCACCTGGGGCCAGGACGCCAACGGCGACGGGCGCAAGGACCCCAACAACATCTACGACGCGGCGCTCGCGGCCGGACGCTACCTCTGCGCCAACGACCGCGACCTCACCCAGCCGCGCGATCTCGAACGGGCCATACTCGGCTACAACCGGTCCCGGGAGTATCTGAACACCGTCCTGTCCTGGTTCGAGTACTACAAGCGGGGCACCCACACCGTCCCCGACGGCACCGGAGTCCTCCCCGGCACGGGCACCCCCGACAGCAACCGGGGGAGCGGCAGCGGTAGTGCCGGTGGCACCGGCGGCACCGGTGGCGGTGGCTCCACCACCCCGCCCACCACCGAGCCCGGACCGCCGCAGAAGCCGGGGCCGGGGCAGAACCCGTCGCCCGGCGGCGGCACCAACAAGCCGCCCCAGAGGCCGAAGCCCCAAGTCCCGCCGACCCTGCCGCCCCTCAACCCCGCGCCCGTCGGCTCCATCGTGAACGCCGGCACCGGTCCGCTGACCGTCATGGCCGGCCGGGACGCCGAAGAGCGCGTCACCGTCCGGGTCAGGAGCGGCGTGGGCCGCCCGGTCGCCGGACAGGAGGTCCGCTTCGACATCTCCGGCCTCACCGGCACCGTCTTCGCCGGAGGCAAGAAGACGGTCACCCTGCGCACCGCCGCCGACGGCACGGTCACCGCGCCCGTCATCGAGGCAGGCGACCGGACCGGCGCCTTCACCGTGCGCGCCGCGGTCGTCGGGCACACCGTGTCCCCCATCACCTTCGCCGGGAAGGTCACCCAGCGCGCCGCCGACAAGGCCGTGTGGACCGACGGCAAGGACATGACGGCGGCCCCCGGCGCGGAGTTCGCCCACACCGTCGTCGTCAAGGCCACCTACCGCGACACCGACGCGCCCGAGGTGGCCGCCCGGGTCGTCGTCGAGGAGGCCACCGCGGACGGCACGTGGGTTCCCGCGGAGACGGGCCCCTACTTCAAGGGCGCCGACGAGGCCCCGGTGCGGACCCTCGACGGGCTGACCACCGACTCCAAGGGACTCCTCACCCTCCCCAAGCTCCACGCCGACGACCGGACCGGCACCTTCCGCCTCCGGGTGGAGCTGGTGGGCGGCGCGGTCGCCCACATCGACCTCGAGGTCGCCGCGTCCATCGCACCCACCCCGTCCTCCTCGGCCACGGGAACGGCCGGCTGACCCGGCCCCGCGGCATCGCACCGCCCCCGCGCCACCACCCGGCGCGGGGGCGGTGCCGTATCCCGGCTCCGCGCGGGTTCTCATCTCCGCCCCCGGTTGCTACGGTGCCCCGGCCCTGACGCACCATCAGATGCAGGGGATCCGAACCCCGGGAGGCCGACCATGCGCGCCCTCGTCGCCGCCGCCGTCGGACTGGCCGCCGCCTTCGCCCTCGTCCTCACCGCGACCGCGATCGGCGCGCCACCGGGCGAGACCTCCCCGAAACCCCTGCTGACGACCGTGCCGGGCCCCAAGAAGTAGGGGGCGGAGATGCAGCGCCGAGCCGGTCTCGTCCTCCTCGCCCTCGCCGTCTTCTTCGCGACCCTCGCGCCCCTGCTGCGCTTCTACGCCTTCCCCCGGCTCGCCAAGGTCCCCCCGAGCCAGTACCAGGAAGTCGTCCTGGAGGCCCGGCCCGCGACCCTGCTGAACTACGGCACCCTCCAGGCGGAGGAAGTCGAGAAGATCACCATCGTCCAGACCCTCAAGGGGAACGTGGCGGAGTCCGAACGGATCGAACGCGACGCGGGCCGCGACGTCGTCGTCTGGGACGCCCTCAGCCATATCCAGGGGCCGGACGGCAAGATGGTCTCCCAGATCCCCGAGCGCTATATCTTCGACGCCCACAGCCAGGCCCCCGTCCACGCCACCGGCGAATCCGTCGACGGCGAACCGGTCCGCCGCGAAGGCATCGAGTACAAGTGGCCCTTCCTCACCGAGAAACGGGACTACCAGTACTTCGACGCCCAGACCCGTACCTCCGCCCCCATCCACTACCGGGGCACCCGCACCTTCCGCGGGCTGGAGGTCTACTACTTCGAACAGACCATCCCCTGGACCAAGGTCCCCTTCCCGAAGAAGATGCCCATCCCCGGTGTCGACGCCACGACCCTGGAGAAGCAGACCGGCACCACCCGCTGGTACACCACCCGGCGGATGTTCTGGGTCGACCCCGTCACCGGAGCCCCCGTCAACGGCGAGGAGATCCACAAGGAGGAACTCCGCGGCGGCACCCTCCTCGGCGGCCGGGACCGCGTCACCGCCTTCGAGGGCCATGTGAAGATGCGCCCCGACTACCTCGAACACACCGTCGAGCTGGTGAAGTCCCAGCGTCTGCTGGTTCTGCTGATGACCTCCTATCTGCCCCGGGGCTTCCTCGGTCTGGCGGTGGTCCTGCTGGCCCTGGCGCTCTGGCTGGAAGCCCGCGGCCGCCCCGCCGACGCGCCACCACCCCGCCCCCTCCGGACCCCGGCCGCCGCTTCCCGCCCCTGATCCCCGACCCCGGCCCCGGCTGGCGCCCGGCCGGTGCTGGTCCATCTGCTCTCCCCGCCATGGCCCGACCCGACCCGACCCGACCCGGCCCGCGCCTGCCCGCCCGTGGCACCGGCACCGCCGGCCGGTCCTCATCTCCCCCCGGCCGCGCGCGCCCGGGTATGACGGGTGGGCTCGGCCGTCGACGGATCCTCCGGCCAGGGGTGCCGGGGATAGCGGCCGCGCAACTCCGCGCGGACGGAGCGATAGCCGTCCCGCCAGAAGGAGGCCAGATCGGCGGTGACGGCGGCCGGTCTCCCGGCCGGGGAGAGCAGATGGATCAGCACCGGCACCCCCGCCACCTCGGGCGTCTCCCGCAGCCCGAACAACTCCTGGAGCTTCACCGCCAGCACCGGCTGCTCCCCGCCGTACTCCACCCGGATCCGGGAGCCGCTCGGCACCTCGATCCGCTCCGGCGCCAACTCCTCCAGACGGGCCGCGTCGCCGGTCGCCCAGGGCAGCAGCCGCCGCAGACCCGTCCCGGCGTGGATACGGCCCAGATCCGCCGTCCGCCGCACCCGGGACAGCTCCGGCTCCAGCCACTCCCCGGCCCGCTCCACCAGCGCCGTGTCCGCCATGTCCGGCCAGGGATCACCCACCGCGCGGTGCAGAAAGGCCAGCCGGTCCCTGAGCTCCCGGGCCTCCCGCGTCCAGTGCAGCAGTTCGAGTCCCTCCCGGCGGATACCGTCGAGCACCGCGGCCCGCACCAGCGCCGGATCCGGCTTCGCCAGCGGCCGGACCGACAGCTCCACCGCCCCCAGCCGCCGCACCGCGCGGGCGATCAGCGCACCGTCCTCCCAGCGCACCTCCTCATCCGAGGCCAGCAGATGACCGGCGGCCGATACGGCGGTCGCCTCGTCGACCGGTGCCGCCAGCCGGATCCGGGCCGAAGCCGCCGACACCGGCCGGTCCGCCACGGCCACCGCCAGCCAGGGGGCACCCCGCACCGCGGATCCCTCACCCACCTCGCCCCGGGTGCCCGACGCCATCAGGAACGAGCCCTCACCACGGGCCCGCGCCACCCGCTCCGGATAGGCCAGCGCCGTGACGAGTCCCGTCACCGCATCGTCCGGGAGATCCCGGCCCGCCCCGGCCCCCGGCCCGTCCGGTTCGACCGCACGGAGCGCCGCCGCCAGCCGCCGGGTCTCCGTACGCCAGCGCGCCGCGTAGCCGTCCCCGCCGCGCCGGGCGGCGCGCAGCACCGCGGGGAGATCGTCGCCGTACTCCCGGGGCGGCTCCTCACTCAACAGCGCCACCACGGCCGCCGCCCGGTCGGCGCCGACCCGCCGGGCGCCGTCCAGCAGGGCCCGGGCCAGCCGCGGGTGCACCCCCAGCCGGGCCATCCGGGTGCCGCGCTCCGTCGCCCGGCCCTCGCCGTCCACCGCCCCCACCGCCCGCAGCACGGAGACCGCCGCGGCCATCGCCCCGCCCGGCGGCGCGTCCAGCAGTGCGAGACCCCGCGCCGATGGATCACCCCAGCACGCCACGCGCAGGGCGAACGCGGTCAGATCCGCGACCCGGATCTCGGGCGCGGGAAAGCGGGCCCGCCGGGTGTCGTCCGCCTCCGCCCAGCAGCGGTAGACCGTGCCCGGGGCCTCCCGGCCGGCCCGGCCCAGCCGCTGCGCCGCCCCCGCCATGGATACGGGGACCGTGGCCAGCGACCCCAGGCCGCGGGCGTGATCCGTCCGCGGCTCGCGGGCCAGCCCCGAATCGACGACGATCCGGACGCCCGGCACGGTCAGGCTCGACTCCGCGACCGAGGTCGACAGGACCACCCGCCGGCGCTCCCCGCCACCGCGCAGCACCGCGTCCTGCACGGACGCCGGAGCCCGCCCGTGGAGCTGGAGCACCTCCGCTTCCCCATCGCCCAGCAGGGCGGCGGTCCTGGCGATCTCCCCGGTGCCGGGGAGGAAGCACAGCACATCGCCCTCGTGCCGGGCGAGCGCCGTCCGGACGGTCGCCGCGACATGGCGGAGCAGCGCCGGATCCACCCGGGTCCCGTGCGCGGGCCGGATCCCGGCGGGCGGCGGCGCGAAGTGGACCGTACAGCCGAAGCCCTCGCCCGATGCGCGGACCACGGGCGCGGGTCCGGAGCCGTCCACCGAGGTGAGCAACGCGGACCAGGCGTCCGAATCGCTGGTCGCGGACGCCGCCACCAGCCGCAGCTCCGGCCTCAGGGCGGCGCGTACGTCGACGAGGAAGGCGAGTGCCGTATCGGCGTCGAGATGGCGCTCGTGACACTCGTCGAGCAGCACGACATCCACCCCGGGAAGCTCGGGATCGCGCTGCAGCCGCTGGAGCAGCACCCCGGTCGTGACCACCTCGACCCGGGTCGACGGCCCGGCCCGGCGGTCGCCGCGGACCGTGTAGCCGACCACGTCGCCGACCTCCTGACCCAGCAGCCAGGCCATCCGGCGGGCCGCCGCGCGTACCGCCATCCGGCGGGGCTCGGCCACCAGGACCCTCCGGCCGGGACCGGTCCCGGTCAGCCCGGCCAGCGCCAGCGGTACCAGCGTCGTCTTGCCCGTGCCCGGCGGGGCGTGCAGCACTGCCGTGCCGCGGGATTCGAGCGCGGCCAGCAGCTCGGGTACGCAGGCACGGACCGGGAGCCGGTCGAGCGCGTCGGTTCGGATCATGCGTTCAGTGTCACCCGCTCCCGCGAGCCGGGGCGCCGGTTGTCCACACTCACGATCTGTTCATCGGTTCATATGAAGAATGGGGGGCGCGGTCGGATCCCGCGCCCCCCTTCTCCCTTCGCCCGGCTCGTCCCGGGCGGCGTTCAGTCCCGGATACAGACGAAGATCGCCGTGCCGGGGATCAGATTCCCCCGCAGCGGGGACCAGCCGCCCCACTCCTGGGCGTTCCACGCGGGCCACTCCGGCTCCACCAGGTCCACCAGGCGGAAGCCGCCCGCCACCACGTCCCGCACCCGGTCGCCGAGGGTCCGGTGGTGCTCCACGTACACCGCGCGCCCCTCCTCGTCCTGCTCGACGTACGGCGTGCGGTCGAAGTAGGAGGCGGCGACGCTCAGCCCCTCCGGGCCGGGCTCGTCGGGAAACGCCCAGCGGATCGGATGGGTCACCGAGAAGACCCACCGCCCGCCCGGCCGCAGCACCCGGCGGATCTCGGCGAAGACCGCGACCGGGTCCGCGACGAACGGAATCGCCCCGTAGGCGGAGCACGCCAGGTCGAAGGAGCCGTCACGGAAGGGCAGCGCCCCCGCGTCCGCCTCGACCAGCGGCAGCCCGTCGCCGATCCGCAGCGCGTGCTGCAACTGGCGGTGCGAGAGGTCGAGCGCCACCGGGCGCGCGCCCCGCGCCGCGAGCCAGCGGGAGCACTGCGCCGCGCCCGCCCCGATCTCCAGGACGTCGAGCCCCTTCAACGACTCCGGCGGCCCGAGCAGCGCCGCGTCCTCCTCGTCGAGCCCCTCGGGCCCCCAGACGAAACGGTCGTCCCCCAGGAACGCGCCGTGGTCGTGCTGGTACTCGTCGGCGTTCCGGTCCCACCAGCCCCGGTTCGCCCGGCTGCTCTCGGCCGTCCCGGCCGTACGGCGGGTGGCCTCGGCCTCGGTCTCCGCCGGGTCCGTACTGTCCGTCGTGTGCGTCATACCTACCGTGTCTATGGGGTCTGCCGGGGCTGCTGTGTCCGCTGCGCCTGCTGGTTCTACTGGGGCCGCCGCGTCCCCCGTGGGGGACACGTGCCGTGCGGGCGGGCCGGGAGAGCGCTCCGGGGGTCGGACGTCTTGGCTCATCTTCACCGTCGTTGTAGTTTGCGTTCAGCGTGACCACCGGCGGCCATGATGGCCTCCGCAAACCTCAGTTGTGCCGGGTATGGGGCGTTCCGCCCCCGGTAGGCGTCTTCGCGCATTGACCGTCCTCGGCTGCCCCCGTATGCTACAAGTTGCGCTGCGGGCCTGCGTGCCTCAGACAGAGCAGGCCGCGCTCGCATCTGTGATGTATGTCCCCTCGGTTCACGAGGCGCCTCCGGACGGAGTCGTTCTCCGAGGAGCTCGAAAGAGCCCCTCGGTGATCGTCCGGGCTGGTGCCTCCTAGGCTGTCCGGCTTATTGCAGCTGCGATACGGGCTCTCGGCGTAGCAGTACCTACGACTTCAATGTCCGTACCGGAGCCCTTTCCCACATGACGAGCAGCACCGAGACCACCGCCACTCCGCAGGTAGCGGTCAACGACATCGGTAACGAGGAAGCCTTCCTCGCCGCGATCGACGAGACGATCAAGTACTTCAACGACGGCGACATCGTCGACGGCGTCATCGTGAAGGTCGACCGGGACGAGGTCCTGCTCGACATCGGTTACAAGACCGAAGGTGTCATCCCGAGCCGCGAGCTCTCGATCAAGCACGACGTCGACCCGAACGAGGTCGTCAAGGTCGGCGACGAGATCGAGGCCCTTGTCCTTCAGAAGGAGGACAAGGAAGGCCGCCTGATCCTCTCGAAGAAGCGCGCCCAGTACGAGCGTGCCTGGGGCACCATCGAGAAGATCAAGGAAGAAGACGGGATCGTCACCGGTACCGTCATCGAGGTCGTCAAGGGTGGTCTCATCCTCGACATCGGCCTCCGCGGCTTCCTCCCGGCCTCCCTGGTCGAGATGCGCCGTGTTCGCGACCTCCAGCCGTACGTCGGCAAGGAGCTCGAGGCGAAGATCATCGAGCTGGACAAGAACCGCAACAACGTGGTCCTGTCCCGCCGTGCCTGGCTGGAGCAGACCCAGTCCGAGGTCCGCCAGACCTTCCTCACCACCCTCCAGAAGGGCCAGGTGCGGTCCGGTGTGGTGTCCTCGATCGTCAACTTCGGTGCCTTCGTGGACCTGGGTGGCGTCGACGGTCTGGTCCACGTCTCCGAGCTTTCCTGGAAGCACATCGACCACCCCTCCGAGGTCGTCGAGGTCGGCCAGGAGGTCACGGTCGAGGTCCTCGACGTCGACATGGACCGCGAGCGCGTCTCCCTGTCGCTGAAGGCGACCCAGGAAGACCCGTGGCAGCAGTTCGCCCGGACGCACCAGATCGGCCAGGTCGTTCCCGGCAAGGTCACCAAGCTGGTTCCGTTCGGTGCGTTCGTCCGCGTGGACGAGGGCATCGAGGGTCTGGTCCACATCTCCGAGCTGGCCGAGCGCCACGTGGAGATCCCGGAGCAGGTCGTCCAGGTCAACGACGAGATCTTCGTCAAGGTCATCGACATCGACCTCGAGCGTCGCCGGATCTCCCTGTCGCTGAAGCAGGCCAACGAGTCCTTCGGTGCCGACCCGGCGTCGGTCGAGTTCGACCCGACCCTGTACGGCATGGCCGCGTCCTACGACGACCAGGGGAACTACATCTACCCCGAGGGCTTCGACCCGGAGACCAACGACTGGCTGCCGGGCTTCGAGACCCAGCGCGAGGCGTGGGAGACCCAGTACGCCGAGGCGCAGCAGCGCTTCGAGCAGCACCAGGCCCAGGTCATCAAGTCCCGCGAGGCCGACGAGGCCGCCGCTGCCGAGGGTGGCACCGCCGCTCCGGCCGCCGCGCCGACCGGTGGTTCGTACTCCTCGGAGTCGGACGACAACTCCGGCGCCCTGGCGTCGGACGAGGCCCTCGCCGCCCTGCGTGAGAAGCTGGCCGGCGGCCAGAGCTGACGCTCTGACCTGCTGACCGACGGCTGAGACATCGGGCCCACCCCTCCGGGGGTGGGCCCGATGTCGTTTCCCTCCGTTTCCCGTGCCCTCCCCGCGGATCCGCTCCCGGCGCCCTGTGCCCCCTGCGGCCCCTGTGGCGCCCGTGTCCGTCGTCCGGGTGGCCGGCCGCCGACCACGGGGGGCGGGGAATGCCGCGCCGTCACTCCGTGTTCTTGTGTGAGAACACGAGGAGGAGCGGTAATCGTGGCTGATCCGCAGGATTTGTACACATGGGACCCCAAGGGCCTCGCCGTTGTCGACATGGCGCTCGCACAGGAGTCGGCCGGTCTGGTGATGCTCTACCACTTCGACGGCTACATCGACGCGGGCGAGACCGGTGAGCAGATCGTCGACCATCTCCTGGCCACCCTGCCGCATCAGCCGGTGGCGGTCTTCGACCACGACCGGCTGGTGGACTACCGCGCCCGCCGCCCCCTGCTGACGTTCCGGCGCGACCGCTGGACGGCGTACGAGACGCCCGCCATCGAGGTCCGGCTCGTCCAGGACGCCACCGGCGCCCCGTTCCTGCTGCTGTCCGGCCCCGAGCCCGATGTCGAGTGGGAGCTGTTCGCCGCCGCCGTCGCCCAGATCGTGAAGCGCCTCGGCGTCCGGCTCTCCGTCAACTTCCACGGCATTCCCATGGGCGTACCGCACACCCGCCCGGTGGGTCTGACCCCGCACGGCAATCGCACCGATCTGATGCCGGGCCACCGCAGCCCCTTCGACGAGGCCCAGGTGCCGGGCAGCGCCGAGTCCCTCATCGAATACCGGCTGATGAAAGCCGGACGGGACGTGCTCGGGGTCGCCGCCCATGTGCCGCATTACGTCGCCCGCTCCGCCTACCCCGACGCGGCGCTGACCTCCCTGGAGGCGATCACGGCAGCCACCGGGCTCGTGCTCCCCGGAGTCGCCCACGCCCTGCGGACCGCCGCCCACCGCACACAGAACGAGATCGAGCGCCAGATCGGCGAGGGCGACGAAGAGCTGACGGCCCTCGTCCAGGGGCTGGAGCACCAGTACGACGCGGTGGCGGGTGCCGAGACCAGGGGCAATCTCGTCGCCGAGCCGGTGGATCTGCCGTCCGCCGACGAGATCGGGCTGGAGTTCGAGCGCTTTCTCGCGGAACGCGAGGGCGACGGCTGACCGGGGTCCTCGGGCCCGCCCCGCCCCCCGGCCGGCAAGGGCCTAAGCTGCTGCCCATGCTGTCAGTGGGTCTGACCGGTGGAATCGGCGCCGGCAAAAGTGAGATCGCCCGGATGCTGGAGTCGTACGGAGCGGTGCGCATCGACGCCGACCGGATCGCCCGTGAGGTCGTCGAGCCCGGCACCGAGGGGTTCGCCGCGGTCGTCGCCGAGTTCGGCGACGGCATCCTCCGCCCCGACGGCACGCTGGACCGGCCCAAGCTGGGCTCCGTGGTCTTCGCCGATCCCGAGCGCCTCGCCGCCCTCAACGCCATCGTCCACCCCCTGGTGCGGGCCCGGTCGGCGGAGCTGGCGGCGGCGGCCGACCCGGACGCCATCGTCGTCCACGAAGTCCCCCTGCTCACCGAGAACGGACTCGCGCCGCTCTACGACCTCGTCGTCGTGGTCGACGCCGACCCCGCGACCCAGTTGGACCGGCTGATCCGCCACCGGGGCATGACCGAGCCCGAGGCGACGGCCCGGATGGCGGCCCAGGCCACCCGGGAGGAGCGGCGCGCCGTCGCCGATCTGATCATCGACAACGACGGCCCGCTGGAGGATCTCGAACCCAGGGTCCGCACGGTCTGGGCCGAGCTGAACCGCCGCGCCGCCACGGCTGCCCGCTGACGGCCCGCCTCCGGGGCGTTTTCGCGTCAGGGTCCCGTCAAACGGCCCGCCCCGCCGATTGCCACCACTAGCATCGGCGCGATGCAGACCGTCTTCGCCTCCTTCACCGTCCTCGGAGGGCTGATCGCCGTTCTCGCGGGCGCTCATGGGCTGCGCAGGACCCGGCGGATCCGCCACTTCGGCCGGACCGCGGGAGCGCTGGTGAAACCCCCGCCACCGGGGGCCGACCGCGAGCTCCTGGAGTACGAGACGGGAGACGGCCGCGTCGTGGAGATCCCGTCCCCGGTGCCGCTGGCCGCCGTACCGGCCGGAGGTACGGTCGCGATCTCCTACGACCCCGCCGACCCCCGGGACGTCGTGGTCCGGGGCCGTGAGCGGACCGGCCTGGACCGGGCGTTCGTCGTCGCCGGGCTGCTGCTCATAGCCGCCGGCCCGGTGGTGACGGCCCTTCCGGCACCGGCCGGGGGCTGACCCCCGCCCCCACCGGGATCACATGTTGTCCCAGGCGGGGAAGAGCGGTGGTGGTACCGGTGTTGGAACCGTGTGTCGAGGGGAAGGATGCGACCGTGCCCACAAGTGATCCGCACACCCATGTCGTCGACTACCGCGCGGCGGAGCGACTGCTCGCCGCGAGGGATCCGCGTGGCGCCGTGAAGCTGCTGGACTCGGTCATCGCGGCCCACCCCGAGAACACGGCGGCGCGGTTGCTGCGCGCCAGAGCGTTCTTCGCCGCCGCCCAACTGCGTCCGGCGGAGCTCGAATTCGAACTCGTCCTGGAACGCGAACCCGACAACGCCTTCGCCCACTTCGCCCTCGCCCGTACCTTCGAGCGCTCCGGCCGGCCGGAGCAGGCGAAACGACACTTCCGGCTGGCCGCAGCCCTCGATCCGAAGCCCGAGTATCTGCGGGCGGCCCGGTTCGACACCCGGCCCGGCACCACGACCGGCACCACGACCGGTACCGACGCCGATCACGAACGAGGCGGCCCGGCGCACGGGGAGCCGGGGGACGGCGGAGCCTGAACCGTCCGGCGGGTCACCGCGCGGGCGGCCCGGCCCCCGGAGGCGGCCGTCCGTCCGGATCCGGACGTGTCCGGTGCTCCTCGCGCACGGGCTCGTAAGGCGGTATGTCCCGTCCCGGCTGGAAGTGCGGACCCTGGCGGATGTGCCGTACCACCACGACCAGGTCCACCAGGACGATCAGCAGCAGGGCCCCGCAGAAGGCCGCCCATCCCGGGTGCGACGTCAGCAGGAACACCGCCGTGCCGCCACCGGCCCAGATCAGCCCCCACACACCCAGCCAGAACCGCATGCGCAGCGGACTGCGCGCGGTCACCGGCTCACTACCCGTACGCATGGTCGTCGCTCCTTCCCCTCCAGCATGCACCCGTGCCGGCGCGAGAGGAGGATCCCCGGCCGGGGCCACCGTAAAGACCGGTGGCGAGAAGGCGCCGTCGGGGAACGGCCCCGGCGGGGGCGTTCGTTGACCGGGTATGACCGAACAGATGCGTGAGGGATACGAAGGAACAGGCCCGGGACCGATCACTCCGGACGGCTGCGCCGTCGATATGTACGACCGGATGCCCGAAGGGGGCGAACCGGACATCATCGAAGCCGCCGTGCCTCCGGGCGCCTCCATCCTCGAGCTCGGCTCGGGAGCGGGCCGGGTGACCCATCCGCTCGTCGCCAGGGGCTTCGCCGTCACGGCCGTGGACGAGTCGGCCGATATGCTCGCCAGGATCCGCGGGGCGCGCCGTACCGTCCGGTCCTCGATCGAGGACCTCGACCTCGACGAGCGGTTCGACGTCGTCATGCTGGCGTCGTTCCTCGTCCACACCGGCGACCCCGCCGTACGGCGGGGCATGCTGCGCGCCTGTCGCAAGCACCTCAAGGAGGGCGGCCGGGTCCTCATCCAGCGCGAGGGCGCGGACTGGCATACCAACGTCCCCCGCGAGCGGGCCGACCCGTCGGGCTACCGGGTCCGCATCGTCTCCTCGGAGCCGGTCGGCGACGGTGTGCACTCCGTGCACGGGGAGTACACCTTTGAGGACGCGACCTGGACCCAGACGTTCCGCTCCCGGCCCATGACCCCCGCTGAGCTGGAGGAGTGCCTGGTCGAGGCGGGTCTCGAGACGGAGGAGGTACTGACGGACGACGGCACCTGGATCAAGGTCCGTCCGCTGGCGGCCTGATTCCCCGACGGGATTCCCCGACGGGCGGCACCGGAGCCCTTCCCGGCCGGGAGGGCTCCGGCGGGCCCTCGCCCGCGGGCGGCGGCGGGCATACCGTGGAGTGGGGCGTACCGGCCCGGACGGAAGGGGGTGCCCCCCATGGTCGAGGAGCTGGTGGTCGCCGGTCTGGCGGCAGTGTCCGGAATAGCGGTGTACACGGCCGCCGCAGCCAAGGTCGTCAAACAGTTCGAACGCGGTGTGGTCTTCCGGCTCGGCCGGCTGCACGGAGGGATCAGGCCGGCCGGCTTCACCATGATCCTTCCGCTGGTGGACCGGCTGCAGAAGGTCAATATGCAGATCGTGACCATGCCTGTGCCCGCCCAGGAGGGCATCACCCGGGACAATGTCACGGTCCGGGTCGACGCGGTCGTCTACTTCCGGGTGGTGGAGCCGGCGGCCGCCCTCATCGCGGTCGAGGACTACCGCTTCGCGGTCTCGCAGATGGCGCAGACCTCCCTCCGCTCCATCATCGGCAAGAGCGACCTCGACGATCTGCTCTCCAACCGCGAGAAGCTCAACGAGGGACTGGAGCTGATGATCGACAGCCCGGCCATGGGATGGGGCGTTCAGATCGACCGGGTGGAGATCAAGGACGTATCGCTGCCCGAGGCGATGAAGCGTTCCATGGCGCGGCAGGCGGAGGCCGACCGTGAGCGCCGTGCCCGGGTGATCAACGCGGACGCCGAACTCCAGGCGTCCAAGAAGCTGGCCGAGGCCGCCAAGGCGATGTCGGTGGAGCCGGCGGCGCTGCAACTCCGGCTGCTCCAGACCGTCGTCGCCGTGGCCGCCGAGAAGAACTCCACCCTGGTACTCCCGTTCCCCGTGGAGTTGTTGCGCTTCCTGGAGCGGGCCGCGCCCACAGCTCCGCCCGTCCCGCCACCGGACCCCCGGGCCGGGGCCGGACGGCCCGCGCAGCCGCCCGTCGAGGCGGCGCCGGGACCGGCCGCCGAGGTGGCGCCGCCGGAGCCCGCCGAGGAACCGCCGTCCGCCCTGGAACCGGGCGGCACCGGCGCCGGGCAGGACCCGGAGCAGGACCCGGAGCAGGACCGTCCGCCGTCCGCCGCCTGAACGCTCCTGGAGGCACTCCGGAGGCCGGGGACACGCACCGGCCGGTCACGCCGGAAGCCGTGCCGCCGCACGTTGTCAGACCCCGCCCGTATCGTCGTGGACACAGATACTCCGACGACTCCGGCTGTCTCGACCACTCCGACAGACGGCGAACCCGGCGGGAGGTGACCCATGACGCCCACGACATCCCTGACGCCGCCGACGACGGCGACCGCCCCGGCACCCGCGGCACCGCCCCCGGTGCCCTCGCCCGCATGGGCGGCGGTCTTCCTGCCCGCCGCACTGCCGCGCGAAGGGAGGATGGCGTTCTGGGCGCCCGGCGGCGGCCTTCCGTACGACACCGGTGACACCATCACCGTCGTCGAGCCCGGCCCACCGCCCGCCTCCGGCGCCGTCGCGCGTACCGTCCCCGCGCTGCTGCTCCCCGTCGCGGACGCCCTGCCCGCCCTCGTCCGGGCGCGCGGCCAAGCCGTCGCGCATCCCGCCGCCGCCTGCTGGGGAGCGGCGGCGCTGCACGCCCTGCATCTGGTGGCCCGCGGCCGGCTGCTGCCCGGCCTGACCGCGGACGATCACGACACCTGGCGGGCCGGACCGCTCGACGCCGATGACATCGCCCAACTGAGGGCCGTCGCCGCCGCCATGCCGTACGAGGCGTACGGCACGGTCGTGCCCGGCCCCGGCCCCCTGGCGGTGCCCGAGCCGGAAGCCCTCGTCCGGGCCTTCCTCGACGCCGTCGCCGACACCCTGCCCAGGACACCCGCCGCCGCACACGCGGCGGGCGCGCCCTTCGCCGCTCCCGGAGCACACCACCTGCCCCGGGCCCGTGCCTGGGCCGAGCGCGCCGCCGCGGGCATGGACGCCGGGGTACGGATCTCCCTCCGGCTGGATCTGTCGGCCCTGACGCTGTTCGACACCCCGGACACCAGCGACACCCCCGACGGGGACGACACCCCGGACGGCGATTCGCGGGAGCGCCGGGCGGGTGCCGCCCTGGTCCAGGTGCACAGCATCGCCGACCCGACGCTCGTCATCGACGCCGCCCGGCTGTGGGCGGGGGACGGCGAGTCCGACTTCGGGCCCCGCGCCCGGGTCGACGCCCTCCTCGCGCTGCGGCGGGCCGCCCGGGTCTGGCCGCCCCTCGCCGCACTGCTCGACCGGGACGTTCCCGATGTCCTCGCCCTCACCGAGGAGGAGCTGTACGACCTGCTGGGGCCCGCGGCGGCCCGGCTGGACGCGGCGGGCGTCACCCTGCACTGGCCCAAGGAGCTCGCCCGCGGCCTGACGGCCACCGCCGTCGTCCGGCCCGCGCCCGGTTCGGCGACCGACGGGACACCGTTCTTCGACAGCGCCGAACTGCTCCGCTTCGGCTGGCGGATCGCCCTCGGCGGCGACCCGCTGACGGAGCGGGAGCTGGACGCCCTGGCCGAGGCCCACCGACCGGTCGTGCGCCTGCGCGACCAGTGGGTGGTCGTCGACCCGGACCTCGTCCGCAAGGCCCGCAAGCGGGAACTGGGCCTGCTGAGCCCGGCCGACGCCCTGAACGCCGCGCTCACCGGCACCGCCGAGATCGACGGCGAGACCGTCGAAGCCGTCCCCGTGGAGGCCCTCGCCGCCCTCCGTGACCGGATCACCGCGGGCCCGGCGCCCGTCCCGGCACCCCCGGGGCTGACCGCGACCCTGCGCGACTACCAGCTCCACGGCCTGGCCTGGCTCGACGGGATGACCCGCCTCGGCCTCGGCGGCTGCCTCGCCGACGACATGGGCCTGGGCAAGACCGTCACGGTCATCGCGCTCCATCTGCACCGGGCCAGGACCGAACCCACCCTGGTGGTCTGCCCCGCGTCCCTCCTCGGCAACTGGCAGCGGGAGATCACCCGCTTCGCGCCCGGCACCCCCGTCCACCGCTTCCACGGCACGGAGAAACACCTGCCGGACGGCGGGGGCGGCTTCGTCCTCACCACCTACGGCACGATGCGCACCGGTGCGGAACGGCTCGCCGGACACCCCTGGGGCCTGGTCGTCGCCGACGAGGCCCAGCACGTCAAGAATCCGTACTCCGCCACCGCCAAGGCCCTGCGGACCATCCCCGCGCCCGCCCGGGTGGCCCTCACCGGCACCCCCGTCGAGAACAACCTCTCCGAGCTGTGGGCCCTGCTGGACTGGACGACCCCCGGCCTCCTCGGTCCCCTCAAGGCGTTCCGGGCCCGCCACGCCCGCCCGGTCGAACTCGGTGAGGAGGACGGCGCGGCGGAGCGGTTGTCCCGCCTCGTGCGGCCCTTTCTGCTGCGCCGCCGTAAATCCGACCCCGGCATCGTGCCCGAACTGCCGCCCAAGACGGAGTCCGACCACGTCGTCGCGCTCACCCGCGAACAGACGTCCCTCTACGAGGCCGTGGTGCGGGAGGCGATGGCGGTCATCGAGTCCTCCGAGGGCATCGCCCGCCGGGGCCTGGTGATGAAGCTGCTCACCGACCTCAAGCAGATCTGCAACCATCCGGCGCAGTATCTGAAGGAGTACGGCGGACCCGGCCCCGTCCGGCTCGCAGGCCGCTCCGGGAAGCTGGCCCTCCTCGACGAACTGCTGGACACGATCGTCGCCGAGGACGACTCGGTCCTCGTCTTCACCCAGTACGTGTCCATGGCCCGGCTGCTGACCCGGCATCTGACCGCCCGCGGGGTCCCCTCGACGCTGCTGCACGGCGGCACCCCGGTCGCCGAGCGCCAGCGCATGGTCGACCACTTCCAGTCCGGCGGCACACCCGTCTTCGTCCTCTCCCTCAAGGCCGCGGGCACCGGCCTCAATCTGACCCGGGCCGGACACGTCGTCCACTTCGACCGCTGGTGGAACCCGGCCGTCGAGGAGCAGGCCACGGACCGCGCCTACCGCATCGGCCAGACCCGGCCCGTCCAGGTCCACCGGCTGATCACCGAGGGCACCGTCGAGGACCGCATCGCCGAGATGCTCGCCGCCAAACGGGCCCTCGCGGACGCCGTCCTGGGCTCCGGGGAAACGGCCCTCACCGAACTGACCGACCGCGAGCTGGCCGATCTCGTATCCCTGCGGAGGAGCGCATGACGCCGCCGCCCGACCGCGGCCGTCCGACGCCGGCCCGGACCCGACGCTCCCGGCCGTCCGCCGCCGGGCACGAGGACCGCAGGCGCACCTTTCCCGCCGTCCCGCCCCGGACCGGTGAGGAGACGGCGGCCAGTTGGTGGGGAGCCGCCTGGGTACGGGCGCTGGAGGAGAGCGCCCTCGATCCCGCCCGGCTGGCCCGCGGCCGGGCGTACGCGCGCCGCGGCCTGGTCGACGCGATCACCGTCACCCCCGGCCTGATCACCGCCTACGTCCACGGCAGCCGCCCCCGCCCCTACCGCACCAGGATCCGACTGCGGGTCCTCGGCGACGGCGAATGGGACGACCTGCTGACCGCCGCGGCGGGGCCCGAACACATCGCCGCCCTCCTCGACAAGGACATCCCCCGGGCACTGGCCGCCACCGCCGATCTGCTGCCGGGCTCCGGCGACCTGGTCCCGGACTGCTCCTGTCCCGACGACGGATTCCCCTGCAAGCACGCGGCGGCCCTCTGCTACCAGGCCGCGCGCCTGCTGGACGAGGACCCGTTCGCGCTGTTCCTGCTCCGCGGCCGGGGGGAGCGGGAGATCCTGGACGCCCTCACCCGGCGCGACCCGGGCATGCCCGCCCTCCCCGGCGCCCCCGCGGCGGGGGAGACCGCCGGGAGCCTCCGTCTGCCGACGGTTCCGGCGGACACGGCGCTGGCCGCCGCCCGGGGGACGGGTGTGCTGCCGCCGCCGTTCCCCGTGCCCGCGCGTCCCGGCAGACCGCCCGCCGGGATCGAGGAGCCCGGCGCCCCCGATCCGCTCGCCATCGACCTGCTGGCCACCGAGGCCGCCCAGCGCGCCCACGCCCTGCTGACCACCGGAGTCGATCCCGTCGCCGGGCTGACGGTCTGGGAGGACACCGTCCGGCTGGCCGCCGCCCACCCCGGCGCCGGACTGACCGCGTCCACCCGGGCGCTCTACCGCGACCTCGCCGGAGCCGTCGGCCGTACCGCCGTCGACCTCGCCCGTGCCGTCGCCGCCTGGCACCAGGGCGGCCGGGCCGCCCTGGCCGTCCTGGAGGAGCCCTGGGACCCGCCCGCGGGACCCTTCGACCGGGCCGGTCCGGCTCTCACCGCCGCGGGTCTCCCCGGCTTCCGCCCGCTGCGCAACCGGCTGTCCACCCCGGCCGTCCAGCTCAGACTCGGCCGGGACGGACGGTGGTACGGCTATGAATCGGACCCGGGCCGTGACGAGTGGTGGCCCCGCGGCACACCCGACACCGATCCCGTGGGCGCGGCCACCGCCCTCCTCGGCCCCTGACGCGACCCGCCCGGGTTCCCGCCGCCGGGGCGCGGGTTCCGTTCACAGGGTGGCGGCCCAGGAGCGGAGCTGCGCGAAGTCGGCCTCCCGCAACCCCCATCGGGGCGATATCCGCATCAACAGCGCCGGGGCGTCATGGTGCTCCGCGACATGGGCGGCGTCCTCGGCCGTCACCATGTCGTCCACCCAGGCGAACGGCCGCCCCGCCGCCCAGCGCAGCAGCGGACGGGTCTTCCAGCACAGCCCGTCCGGATCGGCGCCCGCCGGTGTCGGCCACTCCACCACCGGCAGGTCGCCCGGCAGCCCGATCCTGGGCGAGACCAGGGCGTTGGCCTCGTGCGACCAGGCGGTGGCCCAGGCCAGGGCGAACGGCAGCCCCGTGAGGCGCTCCCCGTGCGAGGCGTTGAGCCGGACCCGCAGCCCCCGCCGGTGACGGCGCGACCCGGGCACCTGGCGCGACAGCCACACCTCGGGGCGGAGCCGGTGGGTGGTGTAGCCGCGCAACCGGGGACACCGTGCCGCGAACGGGTTCAGCGGGCCGTCGATGTCGAGAAGCAGCAGCGGGCGGTCTGTCATGAGGGAGAACTCTCCCATCCCCGAACCGGATACGGCACCTGCGGCGATGATGAACCGGTGAGACTCGAACCGATCACCTGGGAGCGGCTGACCGAAGCCGTCGCCGACCGGGCCCTGGCGGCAGGGGCCACGACCGACGGAGCGGAGGGCGACGGCTCCCGGGTACGTATCGGGATCGACGGAGCCCCCGCCGCGCGGTCCGGGGAGTTCGCCGCCCTGGTCGAGGACGCGCTGCGGCTGCGCGGGCGGCCCGGACTCGTCGTCGGCACCGGCGGATTCCTGCGCCCCGCGTCGCTGCGGTACGAGTACGGGCGCGAGGACCCCGACACGTACTACGACGACTGGTTCGACACGGGTGCCCTGTGGCGGGAGGTCATCGGGCCCTTGGACGAGGGCGGCACGGGCCGGGTACTGCCCGATCTGTGGGATCCGGTGACCGACCGGGCGACCCGCAGCCCGGCGGTGCGGCTGCCGCGTGGCGGAGTGCTGCTGCTCTACGGCCCGTTCCTGCTGGGGCGGGGGTTCCCGTTCGATCTGACCGTGCATCTGCGGCTCTCCCCGGCCGCGCTGAGACGGCGCACCCGACAGGACGAGCAGTGGACGCTGCCCGCGTTCCGGCGGTACGAGGACGAGGTGGGTCCGGAGGAGACGGCCGATGTCGTCGTCCGGGTCGACGACCCGCGACACCCCGCGTGGGGCGTCCCGGGCTGAACGGTCTCACCCGGGTGGGCCGTACGGCGGTTCAGGGGTACGGGGCCGGCCGCCGGTCAGGGTCACCGCCTCGGCACCCGCCCGGCAGCCCTCGACGGCCGCGGTGGCGGGGTCGGCGCCCGCCGTCCAGGCGCTGAGAAAGGCACCGGTGAAGGCGTCGCCGGCGCCGGTGGTGTCCACGGCGTCGGCCGCGTGAGCCGGGACACGGGCCGTGACCCCGCCCGACTCGGCGACCACGGCACCGCCGGGACCCAGGGTGACCACGGCCAGGGGAAAGCGCCGGCTGAGCGCGGCGGCGGCCGCCGCCGCGTCCGTCACCCCGGTCAGCAGCCCGGCCTCGTCGGCGTTGGGGACGAGGAGGTCGACACCGTCGAGCGCGGCCAGCACCGGCTCGACGCCCCGCCGGGCGATGAACCCCGCCGACGCCGGGTCCACGCTCACCGTGACGCCCCTGGCCCGGGCCGACTCCAGGGCCAGCCGTATGAACCGGCAACTGGAGTCGGAGAAGAGGAGGTAGCCGGAGAGGTGGAGATGCCGTACGCCGTCCAGCAGGTCGGGCGACCAGTCGTCGGGCCCGATCCGCAGCACCGCCCCGCTGTCGGTGAGGAAGGTCCGCTCACCGCCCGCACCGGCGTCGACGAGCGCGACGACGACCGCCGTCGGAGCGGAGTCGTCCGGGATCAGCAGCGGTCGCACTCCCGCCGCCCGCAGCTGTTCGGCATGCCGGTCCGCGTCGGCTCGCCCCACCCGGCCCAGGAGGCGTATGTCGGGGCCGGTACCCCGGCCGTCCCGGGAACGGGCCGCCCAGCAGGCCGCATTGGCCCCGGCGCCGCCGGGCAGGATCCGGATCCGGGCCGCGGTGTCGGTGCCGGGCACGAGCGGGGTGGTGTGCCGGACCACGACATCCGTCACGACATCGCCGACGACGAGGAGCGCGCCGCTTCCCGCGGGCGAACCACCGGAGCGGTCCGCGGCGGGCTCCACCGGCGGTCCTGGGACGCGCGTGCCCGCCGGCGGGCCGGGGCGTCGGGTCACAGGGCGTCGGGTCACAGGGCGGCCGCGATCAGGGACGCGAGGCGGACATTGCCCCGTACCGCCGCCACATTCGCCTCCAAGGACGCGCCGTCGGTGTGCCGGGAGAGATAGTCCAGCAGGAACGGCGTGACCGCCTGGCCCACGATGCCGTGCTCCGCGCACGCGTCGAGTGCCGCGCCCAGGACCCGGTCGTGGAGGTCCGGGTCGAGCTGTGCCGACTCGGGGACGGGGTTCGCCACGATCAGCGCCGACGCGGGGCCGCCGAGCCGTTCACGGGCGCGGATCACCGCCGCGGCTTCCTCGGGGGAGCCCACGGTCCAGTCCACCGGCTCGCCCGACGAAGTGAGGTAGAACCCGGGGAAGCGGTCGGTGCCGTAGCCGACGACGCCGACCCCGAGGGTCTCCAGCCGCTGGAGCGTCGCCGGGACGTCCAGGACGGACTTCACCCCCGCGCACACCACCGCGATCCCGGTTCGTGCCAGCTCCGGCAGGTCCGCCGACTCGTCCTGGGAGTGCGTCCAGTCCCGGTGCACCCCGCCGAGCCCGCCCGTGGCGAAGACCCGGATCCCGGCCCGCGCGGCCAGAAAGGCCGTCGCGGAGACGGTCGTCGCGCCGTCGGCACCGGTCGCGAGTGCGGGCGCCAGATCCCGGCGGCCCAGCTTGCGGATGCCGTCGCCGCCGGCGATCCGGGCCAGTCGGGCGGCGTCGAGCCCGACGCGGGCCCGGCCGTCGAGTACGGCGATCGTGGCGGGGACGGCGCCCAGGGACCGTACGATCTCCTCCAACTCGACGGCCACGTCGAGATTGCGCGGCCGGGGCAGACCATGAGCGATGATCGTGGACTCCAGGGCGACGACCGGCCGCCCGGTGGCGAGGGCGTCGCGAACTTCCTCGGAAACCTCCGTGAGCACCATGTCCCCATCCCTGGCACCGGGAACACCCGCGCAAACACCCCGACCCGGCGGGTGGCGCGGGCAGCGGTGTTCAGGCGCGGGCGATCGAGCTCCGGACCGCCAGCGCGGCCAGCGGCAGAAGCATCAGGGCGCCGATCAGATTGAGGGTGCCGTAGCCCAGTTGCGACACCACCAGTCCCGAGAGGGCGCCGCCGATGCCGGCCGAGGCGTTCATGGCCAGGTCGGACAGTCCCTGGACGGGAGCCCGCGCGGCCTGCGGGACCGAGTCCGTCAGCAGCGCCGAACCGGCGACCACCCCGGCCGACCAGCCGAGCCCCAGGACGAACAGTCCGGCGGCGACCAGGGAATGACTGTCCCCGGCCGTCCCGGCGAGCAGGGCGGCCACCGCCAGCAGCGCGACCGCGAGCCCGATCACGCTCACCCTCCCGTAACGGTCCGCCAGCCAGCCCATCACCGGCGAGAAGGCGTACATCCCCGCGATATGGCCGCTGATCACCAGGCCGATCAGCTCGATCCCGGCGCCGTGGTGCTTCAGCGCCACCGGGGTCATCGACATGATCGACACCATCACGGTGTGCGAGACGGCGATGGCCACCAGGGCGAGCAGCGCCGCCGGGGACTCCCGTACGACCCGGACGGCCGTCCGCAGGGAGCCGTCCGCGGCGCCCTCGGACTCCTGGGCCAGGGCTCTGGCCGTCAGCAGAGGGTCGGGCCTCAGCATCACCTGGAGCACCACCGCCGACACCAGGAACACCCCGCCCGCCCAGATGAAGGGGCCCGCCTCGGCGGGGACGCCGAGCCCGGAGACGCTGCGGCCCGCGGGCGCGGCGATGTTCGGGCCCAGTACGGCCCCGATCGTGGTCGCCCACACCACGAGGGAGATCGCCCGGCCCCGCCGCTCGGGCGGGGCGAGGTCGGCGGCGGCGAACCGGGCCTGGAGGTTCGCCGAACTCCCGGCGCCGAACGCCGCCAGCCCCACCAGGAGCAGCGGGAAGTTGTCGGCGACCGCGCCCAGCACCACCACACCCGCGCCGACGGTTCCGATCCCGTAGGCCAGGACGAGCCCGGCCCGTCGCCCGCGTGCCGTCATCAGCGCCGCCAGCGGTACCGACAGCAGGGCCGTGCCCACCACGGACGCCGTGGAGGCGAGCCCGGAGAGCGCGTCCGTACCACTGACCTCCTGGGCCAGTACCGCCGCCAGCGCGACCCCGGTCGCGATCCCGAGCCCGCCGAGGATCTGGCTGATGACCAGGGCGATGGTGATCCGCCGCCGCAGGGCGGGCAGTTCGGCCTCCGAGACCGCCGGGGCGGGCGGTGACCCGACCGGCCGGGGCGCGGGGACGACGGTGGTGTCGGCGTCGGCGCCGGAACCGGTCGCGGCTATCGCAGATATGTCGGACTGATCAGGGGTGGGGGTCACTGACGCAGTGTGCCAGCTCACCCCCGGCCGCGAAACCGCTTCCCACCCCTCTCACCTGCGGATCCGATCACACCCCTGACACACCCCGGCACACCCCCTGACACCGGGCACGGCCTAGAACAACGGTTGTGGAAGGACGCCTTCCAAGGCCAGCAGCCGCCGCTTGGTCTCCAGCCCGCCGCCGAAGCCGCCGAGCCCGCCGCCCGTCTCCACCACCCGGTGGCACGCCACGACCACCGGCAGCGGGTTCGACCCCATGGCCGCCCCCACGGCCTGCGCGGCGCCCGGCTGGCCCACCCGGGCCGCAAGATCGCCGTAGCCGACGACCGAGCCGTACGGGACGTCTTCGTCCAGCCGCTTCAGCACCTCCCGGTTGAAGCCCCCGGAGAGCGACCAGTCCAGTGGCAGTGAGAACGTCGTCAGATCGCCCGCGAAATACGCCGTGAGCTGGCGTATCGGCTCGGCGAGACGGCCCGGTGCCGCGCCGGAGACCTCGACGGGCTCCGCCCCGAACCGCCCGGTGAGCCGGCGCAGGGCGGAGGGCCGTATCCGCTCGTCGGCGTGGAAGACGACATTCACCAGCCCCCGCTCGGTCGCGGCCAGGAGCAGGGGGCCGATGTCCGTGTCCAGGACGGTCCACTCGACGGTGCTCGCCCGTTCGGCGGTGCCCACCCGGCCGGGCGCGCCAAGCCGGTTGGGCGCGTCCACGGGGCCGGCGGGGCTCGCTTGGCCGGTGGTCTTCGAGCGGTCCGCGGTGTTCGTACCGTCGGTGTCGACGGCGTTCGTACGGCTCATACCGCCCACCGTACGACCGGCCACCGACAACGGGCCCGCCGTCGCGCACCCCGGCCCCCGGAACCGGCCCTCACCGGCCCCTCCCCGGCCGTTGCCCCGGGCTCCGACGGAAGACGGAAACGCTCACGAACCAACGCCGACATGCGACTCCTCGGCCCGAAAAAGCAACTGAACGCACAGAATGCGGCATGCGTATGCCTCCGGACCGATAAAGCGACCCCTCGTGTTCTGCGCCGGCGCGGCAGGTCATACCCTCGGCCCCTGGACATGTACAGACGTTCCACCGGGGGATCGCGGATCACACCAGGGGATCGCGCGAGAGCTGGGAGCAAGGACGCACGCCATGCAGGGAACCATCGACGGATTCAGCTATGGGATCGTCACACCGCTGGCCGCCTATGTGATGGCGTGCCTGGGTGCCGCCCTCGGTCTGCGCTGCACCACACGGTCGCTCCGCAACACCCACTCGTTCAAGGCGGGCTGGCTCGCCATGGGAGCGACGGCGATCGGTTCCGGCATCTGGACGATGCACTTCATCGCCATGATCGGTTTCTCGGTCGACGGCGCCCCGATCACCTATGACCCGATGATCACCTTCGCCAGCCTCGGGGTGGCGATCGTCATGGTCGGTATCGGGATCTTCATCGTCGGCTATCGCGGCGCCACCGCCATGTCCCTGGTCACCGGCGGGACGATCACCGGGCTCGGCGTCGCCTCCATGCACTATCTCGGGATGGCCGGGATGCGGCTCCGGGGCACCCTGGCGTACGACACCGTGACCGTCGGCCTCTCCGTGATCATCGCCGTGGTCGCCGCCACCGCCGCCCTGTGGGCCGCCGTCTCCATCCACGGCTTCCTCGCCAGCCTCGGCGCGAGCCTGGTGATGGGCATCGCGGTGACCGGTATGCACTACACGGGTATGGCCGCCGTCAGCGTCCATCTGCACGGCGCGTCCGGCGCGGCGCGGGGCGGTGAGTCGGCGGCGACCCTGCTCCTGCCCCTGCTGATCGGACCGCTGGCCTTCCTGCTCATCGCCGGTGTGGTGGTGATGTTCGACCCGCTGCTGGTGATGGGCGATGAGCGGGAGTGGCAGGGCTCCCGGCCGGGCACCGAGCCCGCGCCGGGCATCCCGGCCGACACCGCGTGGCGTACGACGGGCGCGGGGACCGCGGGCGCCGGACACCACCACGGGCACGGGCACGGACCCGCGTACGGACAGGAGCCGGGGCAAGGGCACGGGCACGGATCCGGCTACGGCGAGGGATCCGCGGCCGGATACGGATCCGGAGCCGGGTACGGATACGGGTTCGGCGATCCCGGCGGAGCGCCCGAGGCGGGTCGGGCCTCCGGCGACGGCGCCCCGCGCCCGCGCTCGCAGCAGTACGACGGCTGGTGATCCCGGGCGGTCGCGGCACGCGCCGTGACCGTACCGCGCCGGTCCGTGGCCCCGATTGTCAGTGGGGGGTCGTACGGTGGATCCATGCGGCCCGTTTCCGATATCGAACGTACGGTGGCGCCTTTCGAGGTCGTCAGCCCCTTCAGCCCCAGTGGTGACCAGCCCACGGCCATCGCCGACCTGGAGCGGCGCATTCGCGCGGGGGAGAAGGACGTCGTCCTGCTCGGTGCCACCGGCACCGGCAAGTCCGCCACCACCGCGTGGATGATCGAAAAGCTCCAGCGCCCGACCCTGGTCATGGCGCCGAACAAGACCCTGGCCGCCCAGCTCGCCAACGAGTTCCGCGAGCTGCTGCCGAACAACGCCGTCGAGTACTTCGTCTCGTACTACGACTACTACCAGCCCGAGGCGTACGTCCCGCAGTCCGACACCTACATCGAGAAGGACTCCTCGATCAACGAGGAGGTCGAGCGGCTGCGCCACTCCGCGACGAACTCCCTGCTCACCCGGCGCGATGTGATCGTCGTCGCCTCCGTGTCCTGCATCTACGGCCTCGGCACCCCGCAGGAGTACGTCGACCGGATGGTGCAGCTCCGCGTCGGTGAGGAGATCGACCGCGACCAGCTGCTCCGCCGCTTCGTCGACATCCAGTACACGCGCAACGACGCGGCGTTCGCCCGGGGCACGTTCCGGGTCCGCGGCGACACCATCGAGATCTTCCCGGTCTACGAGGAGCTGGCGGTCCGGATCGAGATGTTCGGCGACGAGATCGAGGCCCTCTCCACCCTCCATCCCCTCACCGGCGAGATCATCGACGACCACCGGTCGCTCCATGTCTTCCCCGCCACCCACTACGTGGCCGGACCCGAGCGGCTGGAGAAGGCGGTCACCGGGATCGAGGCCGAGCTGGAGTCGCGCCTCGCCGAGCTGGACAAGCAGGGCAAGCTGCTGGAGGCGCAGCGGCTGCGGATGCGCACGACGTACGACATCGAGATGATGCGCCAGATCGGCTCCTGCTCCGGCATCGAGAACTACTCCATGCACTTCGACGACCGGGAGCCCGGCACACCGCCCAACACCCTCCTCGACTACTTCCCCGAGGACTTCCTGCTGGTCATCGACGAGTCCCATGTCACCGTCCCGCAGATCGGCGCGATGTACGAGGGCGACGCCTCCCGTAAGCGGACCCTGGTGGACCACGGCTTCAGGCTGCCGTCGGCCCTCGACAACCGGCCCCTGAAGTGGGAGGAGTTCACCGAGCGCATCGGTCAGACGGTCTATCTGTCGGCCACCCCGGGGGCGTACGAGCTCGCCCGCTCCGACGGTTTCGTGGAGCAGATCATCCGCCCCACCGGGCTCGTCGACCCCGAGGTCGTCATCAAGCCCACCGAGGGCCAGATCGACGACCTGGTCCACGAGATCAGGCTGCGTACCGAGCGGGACGAGCGGGTGCTGGTCACGACCCTCACCAAGAAGATGGCCGAGGACCTGACGGACTACTTCCTGGAGATGGGCATCCAGGTCCGCTATCTCCACAGCGACGTCGACACCCTGCGCCGGGTCGAGCTGCTGCGCGAACTGCGCGCCGGTGAGTACGACGTCCTCGTCGGCATCAACCTGCTGCGGGAGGGCCTCGACCTGCCCGAGGTGTCCCTGGTGGCGATCCTCGACGCCGACAAGGAGGGCTTCCTGCGCTCCGGTACGTCCCTGATCCAGACCATCGGCCGCGCGGCGCGCAATGTCTCCGGCCAGGTCCATATGTACGCGGACAAGATCACACCGGCGATGGAGAAGGCCATCGACGAGACCAATCGCCGCCGTGAGAAGCAGGTCGCGTACAACACCGAGAAGGGCATCGACCCCCAGCCGCTCCGCAAGAAGATCAACGACATCGTCGCCACCATCGCGCGCGAGGAGATCGACACCGAGGAGCTGCTCGGGACGGGCTATCGCTCGGGCAAGGACGGAAAGGGCGGCAAGGCGCCCGTGCCCGCTCTGCGGAGCGCCGCGACCGCCGGGGCGGGACCGGACGGCGCCACGGGCCGCAAGGGGCGGGGGAAGACCCCCGCGCCGGTCACCGACCGGCCCGGCGCCGAGCTGTCCGCGATCATCGAGGAGATGACCGCCCGGATGCGCGCCGCCGCCGCCGACCTCCAGTTCGAGGTGGCGGCCCGGCTCCGTGACGAGGTGGGGGAGCTGAAGAAGGAGCTGCGCCAGATGAAGGAGGCGGGGGTGGCGTGAGCCCGCGGGACGGCGGGCGCACGGGCTGTGTTGCAAGACCGACACAATAATCGGTTGATCGGGTCACGTGGTTGACGAGACTGCGTAGGGTGCAGGGCAGCCGCTCAAGGGGGCGGCGGCACTTCAGTGAGAAGGGGACAGCGCGTGACGGTCAATATGACCAAGGGTCAGGCCATCAGCCTGCAGAAGAAGGACGGGGCCACCCTCACGGCTGTGCGGATGGGACTCGGCTGGCAGGCGGCCGCCCGCCGCGGCCTGTTCGGCTCGCGGACCAAGGAGATCGACCTGGACGCGTCGGCGGTGCTCTTCGCCGACAAGCAGCCCGTGGACGTGGTGTTCTTCCGCCACCTCGTCAGCGACGACGGCTCCGTCCGGCACACCGGTGACAACCTGGTCGGCGGCGCCGGCTCGGGCGGCGACGACGAGGCCGTCCTCGTCGACCTGGCCCGGGTCCCGGTCCACATCGACCAGATCGTCTTCACGGTGAACTCCTTCACCGGTCAGACGTTCCAGGAGGTGAAGAACGCCTTCTGCCGGATCGTCGACGAGACCAACGGCGAGGAGATGGCCCGCTACACGCTGGACGGCGGCGGCAACTACACCGCGCAGATCATGGCGAAGGTGCACCGCGTCGGCGACGGCTGGAAGATGACGGCCCTCGGGAACCCGGCCAACGGCCGGACGTTCCAGGATCTGATGCCCGCGATCCTTCCGCACCTGTAGACGTCGCCTTTAGACGTCACCCGTTGACGTCACCTGTAGACGTCATTTGTAGGCGTCAGCCGTAGACGTCCGGCACCGGACCACGACGGACACCACAGCTCCCGGCAGCGGACGGCCGGGGGCTGTACCGCTTGCCATCCGCGGGCACCGCGCGGCGCACTCGCTGTCACCGCGCGGCACCCGCCCGACGACAGCAGAACCGAGGGGACGAGGCGATGACGGCCGAGCTGGTCCGAGGGCAGAACCATCCGCTGCCCGAGACCCTGCTGGAGGTGCGGGTCTCCGCCGGTCACCCCGTGGTGGCCTGTGCCGTCGGCGCCGACGAGGGCGGTACCGTACGCGACGCCTGGCTCGCGCACCCCGGAGCACGGCGACCGCTGCCCGGGCTCGACGTACCCGCCGAGCCCACCACGACCCCCCGCTTCGGCGTCGACCTCGGAGCCGTACCTGACGCCGTCCACCGGGTGCATCTGCTGATCTCCCTCCCCGAGGGCGCCGGGGGCCCGGCCCACTTCGGGGCCACCGCGGCGCCCTTCCTCACCGTCGTCGGCCGCCGGGACGGTACCGAGATCGCCGGCTTCACCGTGACCGGCCTCGACGCCGAGACCGCGGTGGTCGCCCTGGAGCTCTACCGCCGCCAGGGCGCGTGGAAGGTCCGGGCCGTCGGCCAGGGCTATGCGGGCGGTCTCGCCCAGCTCCTCGCCGACCACGGACTCGACGGCGCACGTGAGCGGGCCGCCGAGATCGCCGGGGCGGTCGGCCGCCCGGCGCAGCGGGCCGAGCCCGCCCGGCTGCGCCCCCGGACCGCGACCGACGGCGCCCCGCCGCTCGGCCCGGCTTCCCCGCCCGGCCCCGCCGACGCCCCGCACGGCCCCGGGGCGGTCGCCGGGCCCGGCACCCACCCGCTCCGGCCACCGGCGGCCCCCGCGGCCGCGAGCGGCGACGCCACGGTCCCCGGCGCCCCCGCCGTACCGTCCGGCCCCGCCGATGTCCCGCGGGACTCGGGGACCGGTGCCCCCACCGTCCCGGGCGGCCGGATCGACTACGCGCATCCGCGCCGCGGCCCGGCGCCGCCGTCCCCGCCGCCCGCCGCACCGGCCGCGGCCCCCGGGGACGCCGCCCTGCCCGTCGCCGGGGACGCCACCGGCTGGTCCATGGAGGAGCGGCTCTACAACCAGATCTGGGGCATGTTCGAGGACCTGGCCCGTACCGTCGCCGCTTATCGCAGCGCCGTCGAGTTCGCCGAGTCCCGTCTCGACCAGGAGCTGGACCAGGCCCTCTCCGATCCGCGCAGCCGGATCGGCGGCGCCGGTGACGCCGCCCGCGACGCGGCCCGGGCCAAGTGCGAGCAGCTGACGGACCGGGCCCGGCAGTCCCTCGACCGCGACCTGGCCCAGCTCTCCGCCGAGTCCGATGTGGTCGAGCCCGCCCTGCCGCCCGCGTACGCCCGCTGGGACAACCCCGTCTGGCACGCCTACCGGGTGCCGATGGAGAACCCGATGGCGGTCCGGCTGGGGGACCTCCAGCTCCCCGAGAGCCCGGAGCTGCGGATCCCGTTCCTGATCCGGCTGCCGCTGGAACGGGGGCTGTGGGTGGACAGCGGCAGGTCCGGATCCGATACGGCCCTCGTGCTGGACGAGGCCCGGCTGCGGAAGCTGGCCCTGGACTGCGCGGTCTCCCACGCGGCGCGGCTGGTGGCGGTCCATCCCCCCGGTGACTTCGCCGTGCAGGTGATCGACCCGGCGGGGACCGGCGCCCCGTCGCTGGCACCGCTGGTCGAGTCGGGGGTGCTGGCGGCGCCGCCGGCCACCGGGGCCCAGGGGGTCGCCGCCACCCTCGCCCGGCTGACCCAGCGGGTGGATCTGGTCACCATGGCGGTACGCGGCGGTGCCCCCGACGCGCTTCCGCCCGACCTCGACACCTCCGAGCAGCTGCTGATCGTCAACGACTTCCCGCACGGCTTCGACGACCGGGCCGTCACCCAGCTGCGGTATCTGGCCGACGAGGGCCCCCAGGTCGGGGTCCATCTGCTGATGGTGGCCGACCGTGAGGACGCGCGTGCGTACGGTCCCGTACTGGATCCGCTCTGGCGGTCCCTGCTGCGGATCACTCCGGTCCCGGACGACCATTTGGCGGATCCCTGGGTACGGCATTCCTGGACATACCAGCCGCCGGTGGTTCCACCGGGCAGTGCGGTTCTGCGCCAAGTGCTGGGTCAGGTGGCCGAAGCGCGTCGGTCATGGGACCGCTGACCAGCCATTTTGAACTTTCTTTACCAAGTGCTTTACCCGTGCTTTGGTACTCCTGTACGCTCGCTCTGAAGCGGAGGGGAGTACTCCCGACTGCGGCGTGCCCGTCAGTACGGACCCTCAGGTCCCGGGGCGCCGGCCCGAGTGTGGCGAGGCCACCCGGGTGGAGGAGACCTCCGGCAGCGACGACGCTGATCAAGTAGCCGTACGACGCCGGAGGCGCAGTGGACATCTCGTTTACTTTGTGGTTGTTGACCATTCTCGGTCTGTCAGCCCTGATCGCGGTCGACTTCTTCATCGGGCGCAAGCCCCATGATGTGTCGATCAAGGAAGCCGGAATCTGGACGATCGTCTGGATCGTGCTGGCGGTGCTCTTCGGCATCGGCCTCGCGATCTGGGGCAGCGGCCAGGCGTCCGGTGAGTTCTTCGCCGGATTCATCACCGAGAAGTCGCTCAGCGTCGACAATCTCTTCGTCTTCGTCCTGATCATGGCGAAGTTCTCGGTGCCCTCCCACCTCCAGCAGCGGGTGCTGCTGATCGGTGTGCTGATCGCCCTGGTCCTGCGTGCGATCTTCATCGCCGCCGGTGCCGCGATCATCGCCAGTTTCTCCTGGGTCTTCTACATCTTCGGCGCGTTCCTGATCTACACCGCGTGGAAGCTCATCCAGGAGGCGCGCGCCGACGAGGACGAGGAGGACTGGGAGGAGAACAAGCTCCTCAAGTCCGTCGAGAAGCGGTTCGGCGTGGCCGACCAGTACCACGGCACCAAGCTCTTCATCGTGAAGAACGGCAAGCGCATCCTGACCCCGCTGATGGTGGTCATGCTCGCCATCGGTACCACGGACATCCTGTTCGCCCTGGACTCGATCCCCGCGATCTTCGGTCTGACCCAGGACCCGTACATCGTCTTCACCGCCAACGCCTTCGCCCTGATGGGTCTGCGTCAGCTGTACTTCCTGATCGGCGGCCTGCTGAAGAAGCTGGTCCACCTCAGCTACGGCCTGTCGGTGATCCTCGGCTTCATCGGTGTGAAGCTGGTGCTGCACGCACTGCACGAGAGCGGCGTCAGCGTCCCCGAGATCTCCATCCCGTTCTCGCTCTCCGTCATCGGCGGTGTGCTGGTCATCACCACGATCACCAGCCTCATCGCCTCGAAGAAGCAGGCGCAGCGCGAGGCCGCCGAGGCCGCGGCAGCCGGCACCGGCGACGGTGACTCCGACGGGACCGGGACCGGGACCGACGGTCCCGGAACCGACGGCTCCGGCTCCGCGAAGGACAGTGTGGACGCCTGACACCAGGCCGTGTCCTGAGGACCTACGGCTCAGGGGTTGCCGATGGTGAAGGCGAGCCGTCGCGAGGGCGGGGCGCCGAAGAACACCAGGACGCCGGAGTCC
>NZ_JBHYZV010000058.1:0-52723 GCF_042753905.1 Streptomyces sp. NPDC059248
GCGCAGTGCGGTCGTCGCACACTCGCCCGATCAGCCACAGCACAACGCCGGGAGGCTGGGACGGACCCTGGTACCGCGTCCACACAGAGCAGATCGAGGCCGCGTTCCCGCCCCCGCTCCCGCCGCCGCCCCGGCCCCGGCGCCCGGGGCCCGTCCGGCGCCCGGGGTCGACAAGCGCCGGATCCTGCTGTTCCTCTCGGGCGTCGTCGGGGCGCTCGTCCTGGTCGCCGCCGCGGTCCTCTTCACCGACCTCGGCGGTACGGGCGACGGCGACGACACCGGGCGCGACCGTACGGAGACGGTGGCCAAGGTCCCGCCCACCTCATCCGGCGCGAGCACCGGTACGGGTACGGGTACCGGTTCCGGCCCTGGAACCTCCCCCGGCCCGTCCGCGCCGCCCGCGGGCGTCAAGTGCACCGGTACCGCGTGCAACGGCAAGAATCCGGAGGCGATGGGCTGCGGCGCCGGTCTCGCCCGTACGGTCTCCCAGGCGACCGTCGGCAAGGCCCGGATCGAGGTCCGCTTCAGCCAGGTCTGCCAGGCGGCCTGGGCCCGGCTCGTGGACGCCTCCACCGGCGACTCCGTCCGCATCAGCGTCGGCGGCAAGGGCGTTCAGCGGGGCACGGTCAACGGGGAGAGCGACGCCTACACCCCGATGACGGCGGCCGGCAAGGGCTCCGACGCCAAGGCGTGCGCCGAGCTGACGAACGGCACCACGGCCTGCACGGTGGTGCAGTGAGCAAGGCAACGAGGGGCCGAACGACCACGGCGGCCCGGGTCGGATAGCCTGACGCCGAGAAATCTCTTCACATCAAGATTCGTGAGAAGCGGTTCACGGGGACCCCCGGTCCCCCGGCGCCGCCGACCCGGAGAGCGATGCGGGGAGAGATCCGACCCAGGGGCAGGGACCCCCACCGCCAGCTGTCTTACGGAGATCGCCATGACCCGCACTCCCGTCAACGTCACCGTGACCGGCGCGGCCGGCCAGATCGGCTACGCGCTGCTGTTCCGCATCGCCTCCGGCCACCTGCTCGGCCCGGACGTGCCGGTCAAGCTGCGCCTTCTCGAGATCACCCCGGCCCTCGGCGCCGCCCAGGGCACCGCGATGGAGCTGGACGACTGCGCGTTCCCGCTGCTGCGCGGCATCGACATCACCGACGACCCGAACGTCGCCTTCGACGGTGCCAACGTCGCCCTCCTGGTCGGCGCCCGCCCCCGGACCAAGGGCATGGAGCGGGGCGACCTGCTGGAGGCCAACGGCGGCATCTTCAAGCCGCAGGGCAAGGCCATCAACGACCACGCCGCGGACGACATCAAGGTCCTCGTGGTGGGCAACCCGGCCAACACCAACGCGCTGATCGCCCAGGCCGCGGCGCCGGACGTACCGGCCGACCGGTTCACCGCGATGACCCGCCTCGACCACAACCGGGCGATCTCCCAGCTCGCGGCGAAGACGGGCGCCACGGTCTCCGACATCAAGCGCCTGACGATCTGGGGCAACCACTCGGCCACCCAGTACCCGGACATCTTCCACGCGGAGATCGCGGGCAAGAACGCCGCTGAGGTCGTCGACGACGAGAAGTGGCTCGCGGACACCTTCATCCCGACCGTCGCCAAGCGCGGCGCGGCGATCATCGAGGCCCGCGGCGCGTCCTCGGCGGCGTCGGCGGCGAACGCGGCGATCGACCACGTCCACACCTGGGTCAACGGCACCGCCGACGGCGACTGGACCTCCATGGGCATCCCGTCGGACGGCTCGTACGGCGTCCCGGAGGGCCTGATCTCCTCCTTCCCGGTCACCACCAAGGACGGGAAGTACGAGATCGTGCAGGGTCTGGAGATCAACGAGTTCTCCCGTACCCGGATCGACGCCTCGGTCCAGGAGCTGGCGGAGGAGCGCGACGCGGTCCGCGCCCTCGGCCTCCTCTGAGCCGTACGGCAGCACGCGACGGACCCCGGGTCCGGCCCCGGTCATGGGGCCGGACCCGGGGTCCGTCGTACTCCGCGTGCGAGGGCGGCTGCCGGGGCACGCGAGCCCGGCAAGATCCACAAGAGACGGCCTACGCCCCGTACCCTTCCGGCGCCGGGACCGCGTCCTCCGCCGCGCGGCTGGTGGACTCCCAGGCGCGCCAGGTCTCCAGACGTGCCTCCGTCGTGGTCATCGCGACGTCGAAGGCGAGGCTGCCCAGCAGCAGCCGGAGCGGCGGGTCGTCGTCGGCGACCAGCTTCAGCACGGCATCGGCGGCGAGTTCGGGGAGGCTGTCCTTGGAACCCTCGGCGAACTGCCGCTGGAGGTCGGCCCGCAGACCGGCATAGGCGTCCAGCGGCTCCGTCATGGTCAGACCCTTGGTGTACAGGCCGGTCCAGTAGCCGCCGGGCTCGACGATGGTCACCTTGACGCCGAATCGCCCGGCCTCCGCCGCGAGCGATTCGCTCAGCCCCTCCAGCGCGAACTTGCTGGCGCTGTAGAGGCCGGTGAGGGGGAAGCCGCCGAGGGCGCCGATGCTGGAGATCTGCAGGATATGGCCGGAGCCCTGGTCGCGCAGCCGGGGGAGGACGGCCTGGCCGACCCAGAGCGCGCCGAAGAAGTTGGTGTCCAGCTGGGCGCGGGCCTGCTCCTCGGTGAACTCCTCGATCATGCCCATGGCCATGTAGCCCGCGTTGTTGACGACCACGTCGAGCCGTCCGAAGTGGGCGAAGGCCCGGTCGACCGCGGTGAAGACGGCCGCGCGGTCGGTGACGTCAAGGGGGAGGGCGAGCAGCCGCTCGCCGTGGACGGCGGTCAGCTCGTCGAGCGGTCCGGTGTCGCGGGCCGCGGCGACGACGCGGTCGCCCGCGGCCAGGGCCGCCTCGGCGAAGGCCCGGCCCAGGCCGCGGCTGGCGCCGGTGATGAACCAGACGCGGTCGGGTGAGGTGGTCACACGGGCTCCTTCGGTTACCTGGGGTACGACTCACTTGCGAGACGGAGCGTCTCGTTGTCGTGGTGATGACTTTAGAGGGTCGGCACGGAGATTGCAAGACGGTTCGTCTCGTCTCGTTTGCCGGGGAAGTGGGGGACTCGGCGCCGTCCGGGGTGAAAGTTCTTTCATGAAGCCGGGGCGCCGTTCGTGCGGCTCCGCCCCCTCAGTCCCCGGTCAGGGCCCGGACGTGCCGTACCCGGGTGGGGCATAAGGGATATGCGAATCACGGTGTAAAGGTCCAGACCTATTGACGGGTTGGTCTAGTCCTCTTAATGTCTCGTTCACCTCTGCGGATCCGACCCCGGGAGCAGCACGAAAGCCCGGGGTCAACGAGCCCACCCCCCAAGCGAGTTGCGCTGGCCGAACACCCTGCGTCCCGTGACGGACGCGGGCCCCCCACCTGGAGGATCCGAACGTGCTGTCCCCCCGACGAACGAGAGCGACGCTGTTCGCCGCCGGCGCCGCCGCCGTCGGCGCGCTGCTGGCGACGACGCTCTCGTCAGGCGTGTCTCAGGCCGCCTCACCTCAGTCGACGTGTCGCCCCGACGGGCTGTACACGACCCCGGGCGTCGACGTCCCGTACTGCTCCGTGTACGACGCCGAAGGCCGCGAGAAGATGGGCGCCGACCACCAGCGCCGCATCATCGGTTATTTCGCCAACTGGCGTACCGGCAAGGACGGCAGGCCCGCCTACCTCGCCAACAACATTCCGTGGGACAAGATCACCCACATCAACTACGCGTTCGCCGGTATCGACGCCGCCAACAAGATCACCGTTGGCGCCGACACCGCGGACAACCCCAACACCGGGATGACCTGGCCGGGCGTCGCCGGGGCCGAGATGGACCCGACGCTCCCGTACAAGGGCCACTTCAACCTGCTCAACAAGTTCAAGAAGGCGCACCCGGACGTCAAGACGCTGATCTCGGTCGGCGGCTGGACGGACAGCGGTGGCTTCTACAAGACCACGACGAACGCCGACGGCTCGGTGAACACGGCGGGCATCAACGCCTTCGCCGACTCCTCCGTCGAGTTCATCCGCAAGTACGGGTTCAACGGCGTCGACATCGACTACGAGTACCCGACCTCGATGAAGGACGCGGGCAACCCGGCCGACTGGCCGATGGCCAACGCCCGCCGCGCCGGGCTCAACAAGAGCTACAGCGTCCTGATGAAGACCCTGCGGGAGAAGCTGGACCGGGCCAGCGCCGCCGACGGCAAGCACTATCTGCTGACCGTCGCCGCGCCGTCCTCCGGCTATCTGCTGCGCGGCATGGAGACGTTCGAGACCACGAAGTACCTCGACTACCTCAACATCATGTCGTACGACCTCCACGGCACGTGGAACGAGCACGTGGGTCCGAACGCCGCGCTCTACGACGACGGCAAGGACACCGAGCTGGCGCCGATCTACAACACCTCGCAGTACGGCGGGATCGGCTACCTCAACACGGACTGGGCGTACCACTACTTCCGCGGTTCGATGCCGGCCGGCCGGATCAATATCGGTGTGCCGACCTACACCCGCGGCTGGAAGAACGTCCAGGGCGGTACCGACGGACTGTGGGGCAAGTCGGTCGCGAACACCTGTCCGCCCGGCTCCGGTCTGACCAAGTGCGGTGACGGTGCCGTCGGCATCGACAACGTCTGGCACGACAAGGACACCAACGGCCAGGAGTCCCCGGCGGGCTTCAACCCGATGTGGCACGCCAAGAACCTGGAGAAGGGGATCGTCCCCGACTACCTGCCCAAGTTCGGTCTGCCCGCGGACACCAAGCTGACCGGCACCTACGTCCGCAAGTACGACTCGACCCTGGTCGCGCCGTGGCTGTGGAACGCGCAGAAGAAGGTCTTCATCTCCACCGAGGACGAGCAGTCCATGGGTGCGAAGGCCGACTACGTGGTCAACAACGGCCTCGGCGGCACCATGATCTGGGAGCTGGCGGGCGACTACGACTACAACACCGCCAAGGGCCAGTACGAGCCCGGCTCGTCGCTGATCTCCCTGATGTACAACAAGTACAAGGCGGCCGCGCCGTACGGGGCGAAGAAGTCCAACATCGCCCTGCCGACCGAGGCGATCAAGGTCGGTGTCGAGTTCAACCAGTTCGCGCTGGGTGACAGCAACTACCCGATCAGCCCGAAGCTGAAGATCACCAACAACACCACGGCGACCCTGCCCGGCGGTACGGAGTTCCAGTTCGACTACGCGACCTCCGCGCCGAACAACGCCAAGGACCAGTCCGGCTTCGGCGCGACGATCGTCCGCAGCGACCACACGGGTCCGAACGTCGGTGGCCTGAAGGGCGACTTCCACCGGATGTCGCTGAAGCTCCCGGCCTGGCAGTCGGTGGCTCCTGGGGCCTCGGTCGAGCTGGACTTCGTCTACTACCTGCCGACCTCGACCCCGTCGAACTGGACGGTCACCTTCGGTGGCAAGTCCTACTCCATCGCCGGTGACCTGGCCCGCGGTACGACGATCGTCGAGCCCGGCGGCGGAACCACCAACGGTGGCACCAACACCGGCGCGAACAACGGCGCCAACAACGGTGGCACCAACACCGGTGCCAACAACGGCGCGAACAACGGTGGCACCAACACCGGCGGTGTCTGCACCTCGCCGCCGTGGGACCGGAACACCGAGTACCCCACCGGGACGCAGGTCTCCCACCAGGGCAAGAACTGGAAGTCCAAGTGGTGGACGAAGGGCGAGGAGCCCGGGACCACCGGCCAGTGGGGCGTCTGGCAGGACCTCGGCCCCTGCTGATCCGCCGCTCCTGACGGTCCGCGCCGTACCACCGGTAGCGGCGCGGACCGGCAACCGGCACATCGCGACCGAACACCACAACTGAACAGCATCCGATGACAACCCGGCGGCGCAGTCCCTGACCCTGCGCCGCCGGGTTCTTCGTATGCGCGGGAGAGCGGGCCGGTGGACGGGCGGGAGAGCGGGCCGGTGGACGGGCCGGAGGGCGGGCGGGGCGGTGGCGAGCACGGCGCGGACCGGTTGCCGAACGGTGCGGGGGATGTCAATGAAGTCCGCACGGAAGGTCAAGTAACCCCCGGCGCGGGCCCGTAGATTCGACTTCTGAACGGGTGCCCCTGTTCACCGGGGAACACTGTCGGCCCTCCCGGCTATTCGCCGGCCGGGTTCCGGCCGCGGTCGCCCCGGCTCGCACCGTCCTCCGCCGCCCGCGTTCGGCGGAGGACGGGCCGCGTTCGGGGGGATCGGCTCAGTCCCCGCGGACGGGGAAGGGGAACATCCCCGGCTCGTAGTGGCCGGGCGCCATCCGTGCCGTGAGGGACAGGCGGTTCCACATATTGATGAGGTTGATCGCCGCGATCACCCCGGTCAGCTCGGCGGGCTCCAGCTCCTTCGCCGCCCGCTCGACGACGTCGTCGGGGACGGAACCCTCCGTCGGTACGGTGATCGCCTCCGTCAGATCGAGGGCGGCGACCTCCTTCGCCGAGTAGAAGTGGCGCGACTCCCGCCAGGCCGGGAGCTGGACGATCCGCTCCACGGTCTCGCCCGCCGCCAGCGCGTCCTTGGTGTGCATATCGATACAGAACGCACAGCGGTTGATCTGCGACGCGCGGATCTTCACCAGCTCGTGCAGGACCGGGTCGACCACCTTGTGGACGGCCCGGTCCAGCTGGTTCATCGCCCGGTGGACGCCCGAGTCGAGCGCGCCGAGGTCGATACGAGGGGGTTGCTCGGGTAACCGGTCGGGGGCCCGTCCGGCCGCCGGTGCTTGTGCCGGTGCCGGTGCCGTGGCCGCCCGGTCGCCGTTGTCGGATGTCGTCATAGCGGGGAATCTAATGCCGGGCCCCCGGGCCGCACCCCGATGGATTCAGCCGTTTTCGGCAGTGTTCCGCCGGATTCCATCGGATTCGGCCGGGCTTAGTCGGTCTCGGTCGGTCTCAGGTGGCGAGGACCGCCCGCAACTGGTCCAGGCCCCAGTCCAGATCCTCCTTGGTGATCACCAGGGGCGGGGCGATCCGGATCGTCGAGCCATGGGTGTCCTTCACCAGCACCCCGCGTTCCATCATCCGCTCGGAGATCGCCCGGCCCGTGCCGTACGCGGGGGAGATGTCGACGCCCGCCCAGAGTCCGCGGCCGCGGACCGCCTCCACGGCGCCGCCGCCGGTGAGCACGCCCAGCTCGCGGTGGAGGTGCTCGCCCAGCTCGGTGGCCCGCTGCTGGTACTCGCCGGTGCGGAGCATGCCGATCACCTCCAGCGCCACCGCGCACGCCAGCGGATTGCCGCCGAACGTCGAACCGTGCTCGCCCGGCCGGAACACCCCGAGCACCTCCCGCGACGACACCACCGCCGACACCGGGACGATCCCGCCGCCCAGCGCCTTGCCGAGGATGTACATATCGGGGACGACGCCCTCGTGTTCACAGGCGAAGGTCCGGCCGGTCCGGCCGAGACCGGACTGGATCTCATCGGCCAGGAAGAGGATGTTCCGCTCCTCGGTCAGCCGCCGTACCTCCGCGAGATAGCCCCGCGGCGGGACCAGCACCCCGGCCTCGCCCTGGATCGGCTCCAGCAGTACGGCGACGGTGTTCTCCGTCAGGGCCGCCGCCATCGCCGTGGGGTCCCCGTAGGGCACGATCTCGAAGCCGGGGGTGTACGGGCCGTAGTCCTCCCGGGCCTCGGGGTCGGTCGAGAAGCTGATCACCGTTGTGGTCCGGCCGTGGAAGTTGTTCGCGGCGACCACGATCTTGGCCATATTGTCCGGGACGCCCTTGATCCGGTAGCCCCATTTCCGGGCGGTCTTCACGGCGGTCTCCACGGCCTCCGCGCCCGTGTTCATCGGCAGGACCATCTCCATGCCGCACAGCTCCGCGAGGCCGGTGCAGAAGTCGGCGAACCGGTCGTGGTGGAACGCCCTGGAGGTGAGGGTGACCCGCTCCAGCTGGGCCTTGGCCGCCGCGATCAGCCGGCGGTTGCCGTGGCCGAAGTTCAGGGCCGAGTAGCCGGCCAGGAGGTCGAGATAGCGGCGGCCCTCGACATCGGTCAGCCAGGAGCCCTCCGCCGTCGCCACGACGACGGGCAGGGGGTGGTAGTTGTGCGCGCTGTAGGCCTCCGCGGTGGCGATGGCGCGTTCCGAAGCAGTCACGGGGTCTCCGTTCTCGTGGCGAGCCGGACGGACGTCACTTCCGGTGGGGCGGGATCGCCGCCCCTCTTCCTATCGTCACTCGCCGACCGGACCGGGAAACCTTCAGCCGGGCCGGGCCTTCCCCGGGCCGGATCCCGCCCCGGGCCGCCCCTGGCCGTCCCCGGCCGTCACCGCCCTGGCCGCCCCCGGTCGCCCCGGCCGTCACCGCACCGGGCGCACGCCCGGCCGTCCCCGCGCCGGGCAGCTCCCCGCCGTGATCCCGTGGCATAGGGTTGGCGGTACGCGCGGCGACTGGCGTACGGGGAGATCACCCCGAGGGAGCCGCGTGCCGCAGGAGCACACGAGGTGCCGCCCGCCTGGGTACCCCGGACCACTCGTGAGCCCGGAGGACACCATGACTCTCCCCCTGCCCCATCCCGCACTGGCCGCCACCGACCCCGAGATCGCGGGGCTCGTCGCCGACGAGGAACGGCTCCAGGCCGTGACCCTGCGGATGATCCCCAGTGAGAACTATGTCTCCGGGGCCGTACTGGAAGCCTCCGGCACGGTCCTTCAGAACAAGTACAGCGAAGGCTACGCGGGCCGTCGCTACTACGAGGGCCAGCAGGTCATCGACCAGGTCGAGCGGCTGGCCGTGGCCCGCGCCAAGGCCGTCTTCGGCGTCGAGCACGCCAATGTCCAGCCCTACTCCGGCTCCCCGGCCAATCTCGCCGTCTATCTCGCCTTCGCCCGCCCCGGCGACACGGTCATGGGCATGGCCCTGCCGATGGGCGGCCATCTCACCCACGGCTGGGGTGTCTCGGCGACCGGCAGCTGGTTCCACGGGGTGCGGTACGGGGTCCGCCGGGACACCGGGCTGATCGACTTCGACGAGGTGCGGGAGATCGCCCTCAAGGAGCGACCGAAGATCATCTTCTGTGGTGGTACGGCCCTGCCCCGGACCATCGACTTCGCCGCCTTCGCCGAGATCGCCCGGGAGTCCGGGGCGGTGCTCGTCGCCGATATCGCCCATATCGCGGGGCTGATCGCGGGTGGCGCGCACCCCTCGCCCGTACCCCACGCCGATGTGATCTCCACGACCACCCACAAGACCCTCAGGGGTCCGCGCGGGGCGATGCTGATGTCCCGCGAGGAGCACGCCAAGGCCATCGACAAGGCCGTCTTCCCCGGTTTGCAGGGCGGCCCCCACAACCAGACCACCGCCGCGATCGCCGTCGCCCTCCACGAGGCCGCCCGGCCCTCCTTCCGCGACTACGCCCACGCGGTCGTCGCCAATGCCCGCACCCTCGCGGACGCCCTGCTGGCCAAGGGCTTCGACCTGGTCTCCGGCGGGACCGACAACCATCTGATCCTGATGGACCTGACCGGCAGGGACGTCCCCGGCAAGATCGCGGCGAAGGCCCTCGACCGGGCGGGGATCGTCGTCAACTACAACACCGTCCCCTATGACCCGAGGAAGCCCTTCGACCCCTCCGGTATCCGGATCGGCACCCCGTCCCTCACCTCCCGCGGGCTGGGTACCGAGCACATGGCGACGGTCGCCGACTGGATCGACCGGGGGGTGACCGCCGCCCGGACCGGTGACGAGGCCGCGCTCACGGCGATCCGGGCCGAGGTCGCGGAGCTGATGTCCGCCTACCCCGCACCGGGCCTCCCCACCTGACGGTCCGGCCCGGCCGGCCGCGCGGTGTCCCGCGTCCCCTCCCGTACGCGTCCCCTCCCGTACGGTCACGCCCTTTCCCGCACCGGCGGCCCGAGATCGGTTCCGCACCTGAGAGAATGAGGACCATGGCATCCGTCCGACCTCGCGCCCTGTCCGGGATCCAGCCCACCGCGGGCTCGTTCCATCTCGGGAACTACCTCGGGGCGATCCGCCAGTACGTGGCGCTGCAAGAGACCCATGACGCCTTCTACATGGTCGTCGACCTGCACGCGATCACCGTTCCGCAGGACCCCGCCGAGCTGCGCGCCAATACCCGCCTCGCGGTGGCCCAGCTCCTCGCGGCCGGTCTCGACCCGGATCGCTGCACCCTCTTCGTCCAGAGCCACGTCCCGGAGCACGCCCAGCTCGGCTGGGTGATGAACTGCCTGACGGGCTTCGGCGAGGCGTCGCGGATGACCCAGTTCAAGGACAAGTCCGCCAAGCAGGGTGCCGACCGGGCCACGGTCGGCCTGTTCACGTACCCGATCCTCCAGGTCGCGGACATCCTCCTCTACCAGGCGGACTCCGTCCCGGTCGGCGAGGACCAGCGCCAGCACATCGAGCTGACCCGCGATCTCGCCGAGCGCTTCAACACTCGTTTCGGCGACACCTTCACGATCCCCGCGCCGCACATCGTCAAGGAGGTCGCCAAGATCTACGACCTCCAGGACCCGTCGATCAAGATGAGCAAGTCGGCCTCCACGCCCAAGGGCCTGGTCAATCTGCTCGACGAGCCCAAGGTCACCGCGAAGAAGATCAAGAGCGCGGTCACCGACACCGGGACGGTCGTCGGCTACGACCCGGTCGAGAAGGCCGGGATCAGCAATCTGCTGACCATCTACGCCACCCTCACCGGCCGGTCGATCCCCGAGCTGGAGAAGGAGTACGAGGGCCGGATGTACGGGGCCCTGAAGACCGATCTCGCCGAGATCGTCGTGGACTTCGTCACGCCGTTCCGGGAGCGTACCCAGGCATATCTGGACGATCCGGAATCACTGGACGCGATCCTCGCCAAGGGCGCGGAGAAGGCCCGCGCCGTCGCCGCCGAGTCGCTCGCGACGGCCTACGACCGGATCGGCCTGCTGCCCGCCAAGCACTGAGGACACCGCCGTCCGGGGCGGTGTCCGGGGCCGCTTCCGGCCGTCGGAACCCCGCTCCGGGCGGCTGCGCCGAGCAGTCGCGGATCGCTTTCGTGGTCCGTTCGAACCAATTGATGGTGTGTTCTGCGTCTCTGGCCCATCCGCCGCCCACCGGCCACACTGGCGACGGGCGGCCCACGGGTCGCGCCGAACCGCACCGCACCGCACCACACGACCGCACCGCACCGCATGACCACAGGCACGACCACAGGCACCAGTACGCAGTACGCATCACGCGGCGAAAGCCGGCGGCAGTCACGACGCGATGGACGGGAGAAAGACGTGGGGACCGTAACGCTCGGCGTTTCGATCGCGGTCCCGGAGCCTCACGGCAGCTTCCTCCAGGAGCGGCGTGCGGCCTTCGGCGACCCCGTCGCGCACTGCATTCCCACCCATGTCACGCTCCTGCCGCCGACCGTGGTCGACCGGGAGCTGCTCCCGTCCGTGGACGCGTATCTGCGCGAGGTCGCCGCCGTCGGCCGGCCGTTCGTGATGCGGCTCGCGGGTACGGGAACGTTCCGTCCCGTCTCCCCGGTCGTCTTCGTCAAGGTCGTCGCGGGCGCCGCCGCCTGTGCCCGGCTCCAGGAGCGGGTCCGGGGCGGCTCCGGGCCGCTCGCCCGTGAGCTGCAGTTCCCGTACCACCCGCATGTCACGGTCGCCCACGCGATCGACGAGGCGGCCATGGACCGGGCATATACGGAGCTGGCCGCCTTCGAGGCGTCGTGGACCTGCGGTTCGTTCGCCCTGTACGAGCAGGGGGCGGACGGGGTCTGGCGGAAGCTGCGGGCGTACGCCTTCGGGAGCGGACTCGGGGCCGTACCGGCACAGGGCACCCCTGTCGACGACCGCGCCGAGCCCGCCTCACCCGCCACGACGACCTGAGAAGCGCGTCATCGGGGCCGTCATCGGACCGGCTCTCGGGCTGTTATCGGACCGGCCATCGGACCGGCCATCAGACCGGGAGCCTGCGGAACAGCGGTCGGGGTACGTGCCGCAGCGCCGCCATCACCAGCCGCAGCGCACCCGGCACCCACACCACTTCCGCCCGGCGCCGCAGCCCCTGCTCGACGGCGAGCGCGACCGCCTCGGGTGTGGTCGACAGCGGTACGTCCGGCAGCCCGGCGGTCATCCTCGTCCGGACGAACCCGGGCCTGACCACCATCACCTGCGCCCCCGTGCCGTGCAGCGCGTCCCCGAGCCCCTGGGCGAAGGCGTCGAGCCCGGCCTTGCTGGAGCCGTAGATGAAGTTGCTGCGCCGGGCGCGCTCCCCGGCGACCGACGAGAGCACCACCAGCGATCCGTGCCCCTGGTTCTGGAGGGCCGTCGCGCAGAGCAGCCCGGCGGAGACGGCCCCCGTGTAGTTGGTCTGGGCGACGCGTACGGCGGCGGCCGGGTCGCCCTCGTCGTTCGCCTGGTCGCCGAGCACCCCGAAGGCGAGCAGCACCAGATCGAGGTCGCCCTCCGCGAACACCTTGCCGATGACCTCCTCGTGCGCGGCGGGGTCGAGCGCGTCGAAGGCGACCGTACGGACATCGGCGCCCAGGGCGCGCAGCCCGTCCGCCGCCGCGTCGAGATCGGACGAGGGACGGCCCGCGAGCCAGACGGTACGGGTCCTGCGGGCGATCATCCGCCGGGCGACGGCCAGTCCGATCTCCGACGTACCGCCGAGGACGAGGAGGGACTGCGGGGCGCCGAAGGCGTCTTTCATCGGGGGTGCTCCTTCAGATCGATGGCCGGGGCCGGATACGGGGCCGGATACGGGCCGGGTGCGGGTGCCGGATACGGGGCCGGGTGCAGGGGGCGGGGTCAGAGCGCGAGTCGGCGCGCCAGGTCGGAGGTGAAGACCCGGTCGGCGCCGGTACGGGCCCGTAGCTCGCGGAAGTCGTCGAGCCTCGGGTACATCGCGGCGAGCAGATCGGGCCGGAGCCGGGAGTCCTTGGCCAGATAGACCCGGCCGCCCGCCGACACCACCTCCTCGTCCAGTTCGTCCAGGAAGGCCCCGAGGCCGGGCAGGCCCGCCGGGATGTCCAGCGCCAGCGTCCAGCCGGGCACCGGGAACGACAGCCAGCCGGGGTCGCCCGCGCCGAACCGCTTCAGGACGGCGAGGAACGAAGGACAGCCCCGCCGTGAGATCCGCCGGACGACCCGGCGCAGGGTCTCCTCCCGGCCGTGCCCGACGACGAACTGGTACTGGACGAAGCCGTCGCGGCCGTAGATCCGGTTCCAGTGGGGCACCCCGTCCAGCGGGTGGAAGAAGGACGTCAGCCGCTGGAGCCTGCCGCTGCCCGCGCGGGGCGACACCCGGTACCAGAACTCGTTGAACAGACCGACCGTGGCCCGGTTCAGCAGACCCGGCGGTACCAGGGCGGGGGAGGGGGCGGCGGGCAGTGCGCCGGGGCGGAACGCGAGCGGGGCGCGCCGGGCGCGGGCGGGGAGCGCGTCGAGGGGCGCGTGCTCGCCGCGGGTGATCACGGAGCGGCCGGTGGCCCGGCCGCGCGCGAGCAGATCGATCCAGGCGACGGAGTAGCGGTGCCGTTCGCCGTCGGCGGCCAGCCGGGCGAGCACGTCGTCGAGGTCGGTGGCGCGTTCGGTGTCGACGAGCATGTACGAGGTCTCGACGCGGTGCAGCCGTACGGCGGCGGTGAGCACGATCCCCGTCAGGCCCATGCCGCCCGCGGTCGCGTCGAAGAGCTCCGTGCCCGGTGTGACGGTCCGTACGGTTCCGTCGGCGGTCAGCAGGTCGAAGGCGTCGACGTGCCGGGTAAAGGCGCCGCTGACGTGGTGGTTCTTACCGTGGATATCGGCGCCGACCGCCCCGCCGACGGTGACGTAGCGGGTGCCGGGGGAGACCGGGACGAACCAGCCCAGCGGCAGCAGGACCTCCATCAGCCGGTGCAGGCTGACCCCGGCGTCGCAGACGACGGTCCCGGCGGTCGCGTCGATGGAGTGGATCCGGTCCAGGCCCGTCATATCGAGGACGCAGCCGCCCGCGTTCTGCGCCGCGTCCCCGTAGGCGCGGCCGAGTCCCCGGGCGATCCCGCCGCGCGCGCCCCACTCCCGTACGGCCGCCGCGGTTTGTTCCGGGGTCCGGGGGCGCCGGACGTACGCCGTCGTCGGCGCGGTACGGCCCCAGCCGGTGACGGACACGAACGGATCATCGGCGTCGGCGACGGGGGTGGTACGGATGTCGGCAACCATAATCGCGACCGTATAGCCGCTTATGCCCACATTTTTGGAGTGCCTCGGGGACTCGCCGAAACGGGTGATTAAAGGAGTGTCATCTGAGCGTGACGTGAAAGTCGGCGCACGGCCCAGAAGAGTCCCCCGTGCCTGCTGCGGCTCATGGGACGGAAACGGTGCCGGAAGCGGCGACGGACGGTGCCGGGAAGGGGCGGTGGAGATGGGAAACGTGGACCGTACGGAGCGACTGGGGGATGAACCCGGGCACGAACCGGGGCACGAACCGGGGCACGAACCCGGGCGGGCACCCGGCGGTGGCTCGGGCGCCGATCTGCGGCTGCTCGCGCTGCTGCGGGCGGGCGGCGACCACCCGGCCGTCGCCTCCGCCGCCCGCGCGCTCTCCTACTCCGGGGAGCACGCGGCACTCTGGCTGGCCGCCGGGCTGACCGGCGCCGCCGCCGACCCCGCCCGCCGCCCGGCCTGGCTCCGGGCCACCGCGGTCGTCGTGGGCGCGCATCTCACCGGAATGGCCGTCAAACGGGTGGTACGACGCCCCAGACCGCCCGGGTCCGACGGGCGCGGCGCCCTCGTCCGTACCGCCGGACACCACTCCTTCCCCAGCTGCCACGCGGCATCGGCCACGGCCGCCGCCATCGCCTTCGGCGCCCTGCTGACCCGGCCCGGCGGCCGGGATCTGCGGGCGGTCCCGGCCGCCGCCGCCACCGCGATGTGCGTGTCGAGAGTCGTCGCCGGGGTCCACTATCCGAGCGATGTCGTCGCCGGGGTCCTCATCGGCGGTCTCACGGCCCGCGCCGCCGCCCGCCGCGCCGGGAGGCCCGTGTGACGACCGAACCCCGGGCCGTCCTGCTGGAGCGTCCCGAGCCGCCCCGGCGCGGACCGGGCGCGCCCACGGATCCCACGGGACACGCGGCGCGTGCGGGGCGCGCGACGGCGGTACGGGGCGCGGCCGGACTGCTGACGGGGCTCGTCAGGACCGCGCGCCCCCGCCAGTGGGTCAAGAACGTGCTGGTCGCCGCCGCACCCGCCGCCGCGGGCGAGCTGGACGACCCGGACAACGCGGTCCGCCTGGCCGTCGTCTTCGTCCTGTTCACGGCCGCCGCGGCAGCCGTCTACCTGGTCAACGACGCCCGGGACGCCGAGGCCGACCGGGCCCACCCGGTCAAGCGCCGGCGGCCGGTCGCCGCCGGGACCGTACCCGTCTCCCTCGCGTACGCCACCGGCGCGCTGCTCGCCGCCCTCGCCGTCATCGGGGCCGTCGCGCTCTGCAACCCCATGACGGGCGCGCTGATCATCGCGTACCTCGTCATGCAACTCGCCTACTGCGTCCGGCTGAAGCATGTCCTGGTCGTCGATATGACCGTGGTGACCACCGGATTCCTGATGCGGGCGATGATCGGCGGGGTCGCGCTCGGCATCCCCCTCTCCCGCTGGTTCCTGATCACCACAGGGTTCGGCGCGCTCTTCATGGTCGCGGCCAAGCGGTACTCGGAGGCCGTGCAGATGGAGGGCGCGGAGGGCGGACGCGGCGCGGCCCGCGCGCTGCTCGGCGAGTACACCACCGGTTATCTGCGGTTCGTCTGGCAGCTCGCGGCCGGGGTCGCCGTCCTCGGGTACTGCCTGTGGGCGTTGGAGGGCGGCGGCGCGTCCGCCGGATCGGCGCTGCTGCCGTGGCGCCAGCTGTCGGTGATCGCGTTCATCCTGGCGGTGCTGCGGTACGCGGTCTTCGCCGACCGGGGCGCGGCCGGAGCACCCGAGGACGTCGTCCTGGGCGACCGGGCACTCGCCGTCATCGGGCTGGTGTGGGCGGCGATGTACGGACTGGCGGTCGCCGGGCTGTAACGGGCCCGGGGTGTGACGGGCCCGGGGTGTGACGGACGCCCCATCGGCCGGGACGGCGGTTGGCGGGGCGAGGAGGGGTACGCGTAGGCCATGGACTGGTTGAGCAGGCTTCCCGTCGTCGGGCCGTGGGTGGTCCGGCTGATGCGGACGCACCCCTGGCACACCTACGAAACGCTGGAGCGGGTGCACTGGACGCGGCTCGCCGCCGCCATCACCTTCCTCAGCTTTCTCGCGATGTTCCCGCTGATCAGCCTGGCGGTGGCGGTCGGCGCCGCGCTGTTGAGCCAGGACCGGCTGACCCGTCTTGAGGAGCGGATCGGCGACCAGGTGCCGGGCATCTCCGACCAGCTGGACATCGCGGCCCTGGCCGCCAACGCGGGGACCGTCGGACTGGTCTCCGGCGCCCTGCTGCTGCTCACCGGTATCGGCTGGGTGGGGGCGATAAGGGACTGTCTGCGGGCGGTGTGGGGGCTCGACGACCTCGATCAGGGCAATCCGATCGTCCGCAAGGCGGAGGACGCGGTCATCCTGCTGGGGCTCGGCGCCACCGCCCTCGCGTCGGTGGTCGCCTCCGCGCTCGGGTCGACAGCGGTGGGGTGGGGCGCGGACCGGCTCGGCCTCGACGGCGGCGGGTCCGAGGGTGTTCTGCTGCGGGTCGCGGCGATCGCGATCGCCGTCGCCGCCGACTTCCTGATCCTGCTCTATCTGCTGACGCTGCTCCCGGGGGTGCATCCGCCGCGCCGCCGGCTGGTGGTGGCCGGGCTGATCGGCGCCGTCGGCTTCGAGGCGCTGAAGCTGCTGATCGGCGGGTATATCCGGGAGGTCGCGGGGCGAAGTCTGTACGGGGCGTTCGGCGTCCCGGTCGCCCTGCTGCTGTGGATCAATCTGACCGCGAAGCTGCTGCTGTTCTGTGCGGCGTGGACGGCGACGCGGAAACCGGACGACGAGCCCGACCAGGAAACGGCGGCAACACCGGAACCACCGGCAACAGCGGAAGCACCGGAATCACCGGAAGCAGGAGAAGCACCGGAAGCCGGGAAAGCAGGAGAGACAGGAGAAACAGGAGAAGCAGGGGAGGAAGAACCGGAACCGGACCGGCCGTCCGGCGGCGGGACCTGACGACCCCCGCGCCGAACGGCCTTCGACGGCTCAGACCCGGTGCCTCGGCCAGCGCCGGTTCACCAGGAACACCCCGCCCGCGAGGACCACCAGCACCCCGCCCGCGATCGCGAGCGCCGTGCCCACGCCCCCCGACGACGCCCGCTCGTTCTCCGCCGACGCCGTCTTCGTACGGTCCGTCTGGGCGGAGTGCTTGTCGGGGCCCGCGCCCACCGGCGGGGTCGCCGAACGGGGCGCGACCAGTTCGCCCACCGGGGTGACCTTGCCCGCCGCCGCGAAGCCCCAGTCCAGCAGGCGCGAGGTCTCCTTGTAGACGGCCTGGCGCTCGCCGGAGTCCGGGTTCATCACGGTGACGAGCAGGACCTTGCCGTTGCGTTCGGCGACCCCGGTGAAGGTCGCGCCCGCCTGGGACGTATTGCCGTTCTTCACGCCCGCGATCCCCGCGTAGGGGGCCACTCCGTCCCCGGTCAGCAGCCGGTTCGTATTGGCGATGGCGAAGGTCTCCCGTTTGCCGTCGACCATCCGGCCGGGGAACTGGGCTTCCACCGTCGCCGCGTAGTCCCGGAAGTCCTTCTTCTGGAGCCCGCTGCGGGCGATCAGGGTGAGGTCGTACGCGGACGACACCTGACCCGGCGCGTCATAGCCGTCCGGCGAGACGACCTGGGTGTCGAGCGCCTGCAACTCCTCCGCGTGCGCCTGCATCTCCTGGACGGTCTTGTCGATGCCGCCGTTCATCGCCGCGAGCACATGGACGGCGTCGTTGCCGGAGACCAGGAAGACCCCGTTCCACAGATCGTGGGCGCTGTACGTCAGCTCCTCCTTGACGCCCACGGCGCTGCTGCCGGGCCCCACACCCTCCAGGTCCTTCCAGGTGACCTTGCGGGTGTCCGTCTTGGGCACCTTGGGCAGCAGGGTGTCCGCGAAGAGCATCTTCAGGGTGGAGGCGGGCGGCAGCCGCCAGTGCGCGTTGTTCGCGGCCAGGACGTCACCGGTCTCCGCGTCGGCCACCACCCACGACCGGGCGCTCAGCTCCTTCGGCAGCACGGGCGCCCCGGCCCCGAGCTTGACCTGCGTCCCTGGCCGTCCCAGCAGCGTGCCGCCGACCGTGGACATGGCGGCCGGGGGCGCGGGCTGCTTCGGGGCCCCCGCGTCCCGCCCCGCCGGCTTGCCGTCCGTCGCGGGCGCGGTCGCGGACGTGCTCGGGGCCGGGGTGGCGGCGACGGCGGTCCCCTCGTATGCGTACGCGTAGGCGGGGGCGGCGGCGAGCGCTGGGAGAAGCGACGCGGCGGCGGCCGTCAGGACCGTCTTTCTCAGAACAGACACGGACGAGAAATTACCTGTCGGTCGGGAAAATATGCTTGTCGGGTCGGCGAGTCGCCGGTACGGCGGCCGACCCCGGCGGCCCGCGTCCGCCCGCCGACCGGATACTGGTCCCATGAAGCTCAGCCGCCCCGTCTCCTGGTTCCTGCTCGCCTTCGGGGCGTGGAGCTGGTTCATCTGGATATCTTTCGTCAGGAATCTCTGGAAGGACGGCAGCGGTCTCGCTTTCGACGAAGCCGGTGACCCCACCGGCTACTTCTGGGTCCATCTTGTGCTCGCCGTCGTCTCGTTTCTTCTGGGGACGGTCATTGGGGTCATCGGGTTCCGGGGCGTCAGGGCGCTGCGACCGGCCGTGGACGGGCCCGCGACCGCCGTCCCGGCAGGTCACGATGGTTCCCGTGCCGCTTCTGATGCCGCTTCCGGGGACGCGGCCCGGGGGTGATCGCGGAACCCGGGCACCAGCGGCGCGGCTGACGCGTTGAGATGCCCGGAGGGGCCCCGGGGGAGACCGGGCCCCACGGGAGTTCACGAAGAACGAGGGAGCGGTCTGTGATCGTGGTCGTCCTGCTCGCGGTGGTCGCCGTGATCGCGCTGCTCGCGGCGGCGCACTGGTACATCTGGCGGAGACTCGTCCGCGATCTGACGACCAGCACACGGGCGCGGCGGATCGGCGCGGTCGTGCTGACCGTCCTGCCGCTGATCTCGGTCGCGGCCCAGTTCTCGGCCCGCTCGGGCGTCCCGTTCCGGGCCCAGCAGATCCTCGCCTGGCCGGGGTTCATGTGGCTGGCGCTGCTGCTGTATCTGGTGCTGTTCCTGGTGGCGGGAGAGGTCGTACGGTTCGTCTGGCTGCGGCTCGCCGCGCGCCGCGACACCCGGACCGGGGCGGGCACCGTCACGACGGCGCACGCCGAGACATCCGGCCCGGCCGAGATCGTTTCCGAGCCCGCGTCCGTGCTGGCCGGGACCTCCGGCGGTCCGGCCGCGCACCCGACCGAGTCTCTGGTCGAACCCAAGCTCGCGTCCCAGCCCACGCCCGACTCCGTTTCCGAGCCCGGGGCCCCGGTCCGTCCGGTCGCTCTGTCGCGGCGCATGTTCGTCTCCCGGGTCGTCGGCGGGGGAGCTGCCGCCGCCGCTGTGGGGACCGTCGGCTTCGGCACGTACGGCGTGCTCAACGGCCCGAGCCTCAAGCGGGTCACCGTTCCCCTGGCCAAGCTCCCGCGGTCGGCCCATGGCTTCCGGATCGCGGTGGTCAGCGATATCCACCTCGGGCCGATCCTGGGCCGGGCCCACACCCGGCGGATCGTCGACACGATCAACGCGGCCAATCCGGACCTGGTCGCCATCGTCGGCGACATGGTCGACGGGAACGTCGACGACCTGGGCCGTGCCGCCGAGCCGCTGACCGGTCTCGAGGCGCGCCACGGCTCGTTCTTCGTCACCGGCAACCACGAGTACTTCTCCGGCGCGCAGCAGTGGATCGACCACGTCCGGGAACTGGGCCTGCGACCGCTGGAGAACGAGCGGGTGGAGATCGCCGCGGGCTTCGACCTCGCCGGGGTGGACGACCTGGCGGGCGAGACCGAGGGCAAGGGCCCCGACTTCGACAAGGCGCTCGGCGACCGCGATCGCGGCCGTACCGCCGTCCTCCTCGCCCATCAGCCCGTCGTCGTCCACGACGCGAGGCGGCACGGGGTCGATCTCCAGCTCTCCGGGCATACGCACGGCGGCCAGCTCTGGCCCGGTGAGTATCTGGCCGCCCTGGCCAACCCCACCGTCGCCGGTCTCGAACGCTACGGAGACACCCAGCTGTACGTCACCCGGGGCGCGGGCGCCTGGGGACCCCCGGTGCGGGTGGGCGCGGACTCCGACATCACCGTGGTCCAGCTCGCGTCCCCCGAGGCGTAACCCCCTACTCCGGCCCTGCCCCCGGCCCCGGCCCCGCTTCGGACCCCGCCCCTGACCGGGACGCCCCTGACCAGGACACCTCCGGGAAAGTCACGGTGACGGTCAGCCCGTCACCGGGTGCCGTACGGACCTCCACATCCGCGCCGTGCGCGTCGGCCGCCGCCCGTACGACGGACATCCCGAGCCCGCTGCCGCCGCCCGTGCCCGTACCGGCCCGGAAGAAGCGGTCGAAGATCCGGTCGGCGTCGTGCGGGGCCATCCCGGGGCCCCGGTCCGCCACCCGCAGCCGTACCGCGCCACCGGGCCCCCGCCCCGCCTCCACCAGGACCGGGGTGTCCGCCGGGGTGTGGACCCGGGCGTTGGCCAGCAGGTTCCCCACCAGCTGACGGAGCGACGCCTCCTCCCCGAGCACCTCGGTTTCCCCGGTCGCGCGTACCGTCACCGGCCGCGACGGCTGCTGCGCCGCCAGGTCTCCGGCGGCGTCCCGGGCCAGCCGCGCCAGATCCACGGGCCCCGGCCGGACCGGTGGCCGCTGGTCCAGCCGGGCCAGCAGCAGCAGCTCCTCCACCAGCCGGGCCATCCGGTCGGTCTCCGCCTGCATCCGCGCCAGCGCCCGCGCCCGGTCCTCGGGCTCGGCCAGCATCCCCCGGTCGTACAGCTGGAGGTAGCCGCGGATCGCCGACAGCGGTGTCCGCAGCTCGTGCGAGGCGTCCGCGGCGAATCTCCGTAGCTGGGCCGCGCTGCGTTCCCGGGTCTCGAACGCGGACTCCACCTGGTGCAGCATCGCGTTCAGGGCCACCCGCAGCTGCTCGATCTCGTTGACCGGATGCCGCCCGGCCGGAACCCGCCGGGTCAGATCGCCCTCCGCGATCGCCGACGCCGTCTCCACCATGTGCTCCAGCGGGCGGACCAGGTGCTTGGTGCTCGTCAGCGTGCCCAGCGCCAGCAGGGCCAGCAGCAGCGCACCGAACGCGGCGTCGACCCGGAGCGCCTGGTGGACCACGGACCCCACGGCCTCCAGATCGGACGCCAGCAGGAGGACGGAGCCGTCCGGCAGCCGCGCGGCGACGACCCGGTACGCGTCCCCGGCCACCTCCACATCGCGCGTCGTCTCCCCCTCGGCCAGGCCCAACGGGTCCCGTACGGCCGCCGCCAGTCCCAACTGCCGGCCGGTCGGCGGATGGCGGGCGAACTCCGTTGGCCTCAGTTCGGCGTCCAGCGCCACCAGCAGGGTCTCCGGTACCGGCAGCAGGGAGCCGGGTCCCTCCGCGCCCGTCACATGCTGGAGCAGCGCCGACATCTCGTGGAACGAGTTGATCTGTTCCCGGGTCAGACCGGTGTCCTCGATGGCGTCCCGGCTCGTCAGCAGCTCACGGTCCACCCGCTCGTGCAGATAGTGCCGCATCGCCAGCAGGCTGCAGGCGATCGCGACCACCACACCGAGCAGCAGCAGCGCCAGATTGACCAGCGTCAGCTTGACGCGCAGGGACCCCTTCGCACCGCCCCGTACCCCCTTCGCCCCGCCGCGTATCCGCCTCGCGCCGCCCGGAATCCCCTTCGCCCCGCCCCGTATCCGCTTCATGCCAGCCCGTATCCGATCCCCCGGCGGGTGATGATCAACGGCGGTCCCAACGGGTCCAGTTTGCGGCGCAGATAGCTGATGTACGTCTCCACCACGGTCGACTCGACGGCGTGCTCGTACTGCCACACATGCCGCAGCAACTGCTCCTTCGGCACCACCCGCCCCGCGTTGCGCACCAGGAACCGCAGCAGCGCGTACTCCGTGGGCGTGAGCGGCACCTCCCGCCCCGCGCGACGTACGGCGAACGTCGTCTCGTCCAGCTCCAGATCCCCGTGGCACAGCGGCGGCGGCACCGGCAGGACGTCCGCGGACCGGGTGCGGCGCAGTACGGCCCCGATCCTGGCCACCACCTCGTCCACATGGAACGGCTTGGTGATGTAGTCGTCGCCGAACCGCAGCGCGCCCACGACCTCCTCGGGAGCGTCCCGGGCGGTCAGAAACAACACGGCCGTCTCCGGATGGCGTATCCGCAGCTCATGGCCGAAGGACCGGCCGTCTCCGTCCGGCAGCATCACATCCAGCAGCGCCGCGTCGGGCCGGGTCCGTTCGATCAGCAGCCGGGCCTGCCGTACGGTGCCCGCCGCCAGTACCGAGAACGCGTGGTGGCGCAGCGCGATCGAGAGGATGTCGGCGATGCCCGGCTCGTCCTCCAGAACGAGCACGGTCGCGCCCCCGCCGACCCCCGCGCCGGTACCCCCGTCGATCCCCGCGCCGGTCCCCCCACCGATCCCCGGGCCGGTACCCCCACCGACCTCCGCCCCGTCGAGCCGTTGTCCGGCCGACCGTTCCATGCCCGTGCCCCCTTCCGCCGCAGCCGTCCTCAGTATCGGCGCACGTCCCGGCCGTTGGGCCGCCGAAGTCTTGGAGTTCCTTGAGTGTCGGGCCCGTGGAGCCCCGTACGCCGGACCACCGGCCGAAGCTGAGGAGCGGCCGGGGCGATCCCGGCGCGACAAAACGGTACGGAACAGTACGGTACGGCGGAGGGAAGACGACGTGAGGGCATGGGCACGCTGGTGCTATCGGCACAGGCTGGTGGTCCTGGTGCTGTGGGTGGTGACGCTGCTTGGTCTGGGCGTGCTGAGCGGGGTCAAGGGGTCGGCGTACTCGAACGACTACACCCTCTCCGGCAGCGACTCCCGCCGGGCGTACGACCTGATGGCATCGGCCTTCCCGGACCGCTCCGGCGACCGGACGACGGTGGTGTGGCGGACCGACGACGGCACGGTCCGCGACGGGGCCGTCCGCGAGCGGCTGGAGCCCGCGTTGCGGGAGATCGCGGGGATGACCGGCGTCGGCGAGGTGATCAGTCCGTACGGCGCCCACGGCGCGCGGGCGATCAGCTCCGACGGCCGGACCGCCTATGCGACCGTCGTCTTCGCCGAGCGTTCGGAGCAGGTTCCGAAGGCGCTGGTCGAGGCGGTCGTCGAGCGCGCGGGCGAGGCCCGTACCGACGGACTGCGGGTCGAACTCGGCGGCCAGGCGATCGTCTACGCCGCCGGACCGCCGGGCGGGACGGCCGAGGCCGTGGGTATCGCCGCGGCCGCGATCGTGCTCTTCGTCGCCTTCGGTTCGTTCTTCGCGATGCTGCTGCCGCTGGTGGTGGCGGTGTTCGGGGTCGGTATCGGACTGCTGGCGACCGGTTTGATCAGCAATGTCGTCACGATGGGCACGGTCGCGCCGCTGCTCGGCACCCTCGTCGGCCTCGGAGTCGGTATCGACTACGCGCTGTTCATCGTCACCCGGCACCGCAAGGCGCTGCTACGGGGCGTCGACCCGGAACGAGCGGCCGTCATGGCGCTCGACACCTCGGGGCGTGCGGTGATCTTCGCGGGCGTCACGGTCTGCATATCCCTGGCGGGGATGCTGGTGACGAATCTGCGCTTCCTCGACGGCATCGTCGTCTCCGCGTCCCTGACGGTGGTCCTGACCGTCCTGGCCTCGATCACCCTGCTGCCCGCGTTGCTGGGCGCGCTCGGTACCAGGGTCCTCAGCCGGGCACAGCGGCGCCGGCTGTCGGCGGGCGGACCCTCGGGTACCGGATCCGCCCCTGCCCCCGCGGCCGACGCGGCCCCGGGTGCGGCCGTCCGCTGGTCCACCCTGGTCGAACGGCGGCCCCGGATCATCGGCGCCGTCGCCCTGCTGGTCATGGTCGTCCTGGCCCTGCCGGTGCTCTCCCTGCGGCTGGGCATCATCGACCACGGCAACCACCCCGAGGACACCACCACGAGGAAGGCGTACGACCTGCTCGCCGACGGCTTCGGCCCCGGTGTCAACGGCCCGCTCCAGATCGTCGTCGACGGCGCGACCCCGGCCGCGGTGGCGGCGCTGACCGAGCGGGCGAAGGCGACCGAGGGGGTCGTACGGGCCGAGGTGCTGCCGGTGCCGCCGGGCTCCCCGGTCTCCGTGATCTCCGTGATCCCGGCGACCGCGCCGCAGGACGAGGCCACCGACCGGCTGGTCGACACCCTGCGCGACGAGGTCGTGAAGCCGTCAGGCGAACAGGCCCATGTCGGCGGGAACACCGCGGTCGGCAAGGACTTCGCCGAGGTCAGCCGCGACCGGCTGCCGTACTTCATCGTCACCGTCGTCGCCCTCGGCGCCCTGCTCCTGCTGATCGCGTTCCGCTCCATCGGGGTACCGCTGCTGGCGGCCGGGATGAATCTGATCGCGGCTGCCGCCTCCTTCGGTGTCATGGTGGCGGTCTTCCAGTGGGGCTGGGGCGGGGAGCTGGCGGGCTTCGGCAAGGAGGGCCCGATCACGGCCTTCCTCCCGGCGCTCATGCTCTCCCTGCTGTTCGGTCTCTCGATGGACTATCAGGTGTTCCTCGTCAGCCGGATGCACGAGGAGTGGATACGCACCGGGGACAACGCCCGTGCCGTCCGGGTGGGCCTCGCCGAGACCGGACGGGTCATCAACTCCGCCGCCCTGATCATGATCTGTGTCTTCTTGGCCTTCGTCTTCAGCGGCGATATGGAGGCCGCGATGGTCGGGGTGGGACTGGCCGCCGCGGTCGCGCTGGACGCGTTCGTCGTACGGACGGCACTGGTCCCGGCCGCGATGCATCTGCTGGGCCGGGCCAACTGGTGGCTGCCGGAACGGCTGGACCGGATCCTGCCGCACCTGGCGGTCGAACCGGCGGACGCAGAGGACTTGGCGGATCCGGCGGACTCGGCGCGCTCAGGGGACTCATCGGCTTCGGCGGACTCGGGCGACTCCGGCCGACCCCCCGAGAAAGCCGGGCTGTCCGTCTCGGGTAAGCGGTAGGCCTTGCGGTAGCCGGGCTCAGGGCACCCCGATCTCCGTCCGGGGTGCCCGTCACTCGGGGGCGGTGTCCGCCCCCGACCCCTCCACCGGGGTCTTCCGCCGCGCGGCCTTGCGCCGTGCGGCGGCGTCGGCTCCGTTCCGCCGGGCCGCCGCGCCCTGCGCCATCCCCGGCAGCAGGTCCGTCAGCAGTTCGTGTACGTCGACCACGAGCGTCCGCAGCACCTTGAAGCGGGCCAGGACGATCCCCTTGGCCGTGATCCGCGCCCCCTGGCCGGCCAGTTGCCGGGCGCGCTCATGGCCGTCGGAGCGGTCGAAGACCCAGCAGAGCACCATGCCCATCTGCGCCAGCCACATCATCTCCGGCAGGGTGTCCTTCAGCTCGGCGGGGACCTTCGTCCGCGACCCGGCCAGCACCTCCCGGTGCATGGCGACGGCCGCCTCCCGCGCGGGCTCCGACTCGGGTGAGAAGGGGCTGAGCGGGCTCTCCGGATCGGCCGCGTTCTTGAAGAACTGGGCCGCGAACTCGTGGTACGGCTCCGCCACGTCGAGCCAGGCGTTCAGCACCCCCGAGAGCCGTTTCGTCAGATCGGTCTCACGGTCCAGCAGGGGTCGTACGGCGGCCCGGTGCTCGGCACCGATCCGGTCGTAGAACCCCTGGACCAGATGCTCCTTGGAGGCGAAGTAGTAGTACGCGTTCCCCACCGACACCCCCGCCTCCTTGGCGATGGCCCGCATCGTGGTCCGGTCGTAACCGCGCTCCTGGAAGAGCCGCAACGCGGTCTCCAGGATCAGGGTGCGGGTCTGCTCGCTCTTGGGCGTCTGCTCGCTCTTGGGGACTCGGGCGACGCTGGGTTCGTTGGTCCGGTCGGTCACGCTGCCCGAGCCTAACCGGGCGGGGCGCACCGGTCGTCACAGGGCGGACCGGCGGAAGGGACGCCTTGGTGGACGCCGTCGTGACCGTAGTCGTGGTCGTCCTCATCACGGTCCCGAGTGGCGGGTATCTCGCGGTCCGCGGCCCCGGTGGCGGACCGGTACGCCGACGCGGCGAGGACCGCTGCCCGGACGAACGGCTTTCCGGCCGGGGTCGCGAGCCGGTGGGCCGTCGCCCGGTGCTCGGCCAGCGCCCACAGACAGACGAGGAACGCCGCGTCGTCCGTGTAGACCTGCCCCCGGTTGCCGATCACGGTGATCCGCCGGAGGGTCGTCGTGTGGTCGAGACCGGGGAAGAGCCCCCGCGCCCGGCCCGATCCGGCGGGAACCAGCTCCAGCGGCACCAGCTGACGCTGCCGTACGAGCCAGTCCCGCAGATGGGCGCAGAGCCCGCACGCCTCGTCGTAGAGCACCGTGAGCCGGTGGACCGGTGTCCTCCGGAGGCTCGGGGCGGATGTCATCGCGGGTCCGGGGCGCCGTGCGGCATGGGCGGCACCCAGCCACCGGGCGCGACCGGCGGCACGGTTTCGCGGTCCATCATCCCGCGCCGCCGGATCTTGTTGAGGACATAGACGTTGGTGAGGTGCAGCAGCCCCAGGACGAGCAGGACCACACCGAACTTCACCGACAGCTCGTCGAACAGCTCACGGGTGTCCAGGATCGTCCCCCCGATCTTCAGATAGAGGGCGACGAAGCCCAGATTCACCAGGTAGAAGCCGACGACCAGCAGATGGTTCACGGCATCGGCGAGCTTCTCGTCGCCGCCGGTCACATCGGCGAGGAAGATCCGGCCGTTGCGGCTCAGTGTGCGGGCGACCCAGACGGTCAGCGCCACGCTGACCGGCAGATAGACCAGGTATCCGACGACATGGAGATCCATTCCCCGACCTTTCTGAACATGTTCAAAAGATCCGACAGCAGGAATGTAGCCCTGTTTTTGAACATGTTCAACGCGGAATAAGGCGTTCCGGAAAGAGGGGGTCGGCGCACCGGCCGACGACGGCGGGAAAAGAGGGAGACCCGGACCCGGCCGCGGGGTAGAGTCCGCCGCGATGATCACGTATGACATAACCGGCACGCCGGACAGCGCACAGAACACCGGGCAGAACACGGGACGGGACGTCGTCCTTCTGCACTCGACGGTCTGCGACCGCCGGATGTGGGACGGCCTGTACGAGTCCCTCGCCGCGGCCGGACACCGCGTCGTCCGCGCCGACTTCCGCGGCTTCGGCGACACCCCCTGCGGCCAGGGGCCCTACAACGACGCCGACGACGTCCTCGCCGTGATGGACGCCGTCGGTATGGACCGCGCGGTCCTGATCGGCGCGTCCTACGGCGGCCGGACCGCCCTGGAGATCGCCGCCCGCTTCCCCGGCCGGGTCGCCGGGCTCGCGCTGCTCTGCGCCGGACTCCCCGGTGTCCCCGACAGCGCCGAGATGACCGCCTTCGACGAGCGCGAGACCGAACTCGTCGGATACGGCGATCTGGAGGAGGCCGCGGCCCTCTGCGCGCGGACGTTCCTCGGGCCCGAGGCCGGTGAGGCGGCCCTGGCGGCCGTGACGGAGATGCAGTACCGGGCGTACGGGATCCAGCTCGCGGGCGCCGACGAGCACAGCGGCGACGGGGACTTCGACCCGGCGGCGCTGGCCGCCGTGACCGTACCGGCCCTGGTCGTCTCCGGCGCCCACGATCTGCCGGACTTCCACGAGGCCGCCGACCGGCAGACGGCGCTACTGCCCGCCGCCCGCCGGCTCCACCTGCCCTGGGCCGGTCATCTGCCGAGCCTGGAGCGCCCGGCGGAGATCACCGCCCTGCTGACGGACTTCGTCAGATCGTGCTGATCGAGCGGGCGTAGTTCACCTGGCCCATGACCTCCTGGAAGGTCATGGCGTTCCGGGCCGGGATCATCGTCGCGTGGTGGCGCCCGCCACCGGTGACGGTGACCTGGATATAGCCGGTGGTCTTCTTCTCCTTCATGAGCAGGAACAGCAGCCCCAGCAGACAGGCGAAGAAGAAGATCACCGCCAGCACGATGGCATGGGCCGGGATCTTCTCCTCCGTCCGGGACATGTCCGTGGCGTTCCAGACAGCGCCGCGCAGCGGCATGTTCCCGGACGGGGTGATGATCGTGTCCGGCAGGACGGTGATGTCGCCGATCGACACCAGCGGTGTCCCGCCCGTCACCGCCCCGGCGCCCATGGTCGGCTGCGCGGGCACCGGCATCCCCTGCATCCCCGGAGCGCCGGGCGCGCCCGGCATCCCGGGCATGGTCGGGTTGTATCCGGCGGCCGGGTCCGGATAGCCGTAACCGGGCGCGGGATGCCCGTAAGCGGGCGTGCCCGGCGGACTGTCCGGGCCCCACTGGTACTCCGGCTGCCCCTCGGCGGACGGCGGCTGCTGCGGTTGCGGCGGCTGGTGAGGCGGCTGCTGAGGCTGGAACGGATCGGGCTGGGTCATCGTCGGGCTCCCCGCTTCCCACGGCGTCGACACGGCAAACAACTCGATCGTACGCCGACGGGCCCCGCGACCACCGGAGTAGTCACGAGGCCCGTCGGATCACCACCGAACCACCGTGGGATCAGAACCGCCGTGGGATCAGAACCGGCGGGTGATGAGCGCCCGCTTCACTTCCTGGATCGCCTTGGTGACCTCGATACCGCGCGGACAGGCGTCCGTACAGTTGAAGGTCGTACGGCAGCGCCAGACGCCGTCCTTGTCGTTGAGGATCTCGAGCCGCTGCTCCCCGGCCTCGTCGCGCGAGTCGAAGATGAAGCGGTGGGCGTTGACGATCGCCGCCGGGCCGAAGTACTGCCCGTCGTTCCAGAACACCGGGCACGACGTGGTGCACGCCGCGCACAGGATGCACTTGGTGGTGTCGTCGAAGCGCTCCCGGTCCTCGGCGGACTGGCGCCGCTCCCGGGTGGGCTCGTTCCCCTTGGTGATCAGGAACGGCATCACGTCCCGGTACGCCTGGAAGAACGGCTCCATGTCCACGACCAGGTCCTTGAGGACCGTCAGGCCCTTGATGGCCTCGATCGTGATCGGCTTGTCCGGGTTGATGTCCTTGATCAGCGTCTTGCAGGCGAGCCTGTTCTTGCCGTTGATCCGCATCGCGTCGGAGCCGCAGATGCCGTGGGCGCACGACCGCCGGAAGGTCAGCGTGCCGTCGATGTCCCACTTGATCTTGTGGAGGCCGTCGAGGACCCGCTCCTTGGGGTCGATGTCGAACTCGAAGTCCTCCCAGACCGCGTGCTCGGACAGCTCCGGGTTGAACCGGCGGATCCGGAACGTGACGGTGATCAGGTCCGACGAGGCCGCCGCCTCGGCCTCCACCTTGTCCATGGTCGGGGTAGCCATCAGTACTTACGCTCCATCGGCTGGTAGCGGGTCTGGACGACCGGCTTGTAGTCGAGCCGGACGGTCTCGGAGCCGTCCTCGCCGACCTCGCGGTACGCCATGGTGTGGCGCATGAAGTTGACGTCGTCCCGGTTGGGGTAGTCCTCGCGGTAGTGACCGCCGCGGGACTCCTTGCGCGCCAGCGCGGAGACGGCCATGACCTCGGCCAGCTCCAGCAGGTTGCCCAGCTCGACGGCCTCCAGCAGATCCGTGTTGAAGCGCTTGCCCTTGTCCTGGACGGACACGTTCTTGTAGCGCTCGCGCAGCTCGCCGATCTTCTCGACGGCCGTCTTGATGGTCTGCTCGGTACGGAACACCATCACATTGGCGTCCATGGTCTCCTGAAGCTCGCGGCGGATCTCCGCCACGCGCTCGTTGCCCGTGGACTCGCGCAGCCGCTCCACCATGTCCTCGACGAGCGCGGCCGGGTTCTCCGGCAGCTCGACGTAGTCGGCGGTCGCGGAGTACTCGGCGGCGGCGATACCCGCCCGGCGCCCGAAGACGTTGATGTCCAGGAGCGAGTTGGTGCCGAGACGGTTGGCGCCGTGCACGGAGACGCAGGCGACCTCGCCGGCGGCGTACAGACCGGGTACGACGGTGGTGTTGTCCGCCAGCACCTCGCCCTCGACGTTCGTCGGGATGCCGCCCATGGCGTAGTGCGCGGTCGGCTGGATCGGGATCGGGTCCGTGTAGGGCTCGATACCGAGATAGGTCCGGGCGAACTCGGTGATGTCGGGCAGCTTGGCGTCCAGCTGCTCCGGCGGCAGATGCGTCAGGTCCAGGTACACGTGGTCGCCCTCGGGACCGCAGCCGCGGCCCTCGCGGATCTCCGTGTAGATGGAGCGGGAGACCACGTCGCGCGAGGCGAGGTCCTTCATGACGGGCGCGTACTTCTCCATGAAGCGCTCGCCGTCCTTGTTGCGGAGGATGCCGCCCTCGCCGCGGGCGCCCTCGGTGAGCAGGATGCCCATCCGCCAGATGCCCGTCGGGTGGAACTGGAAGAACTCCATGTCCTCCAGCGGCAGCCCGCGCCGGTAGCAGGCCGCCTGGCCGTCACCCGTCAGCGTGTGCGCGTTGGAGGTCACCTTGAAGAACTTGCCGGTGCCGCCGGAGGCGTAGATGACCGCCTTCGCCTGGAAGATATGGATCTCACCGGTGGCCAGCTCGTACGCCACCACACCGGCGGAGCGCTTGACCCCGTCGACCTCGGTGATCAGCTGGTCGAGGACGTAGAACTCGTTGAAGAACTCCACGCCCTCCTTGACGCAGTTCTGGTACAGCGTCTGGAGGATCATGTGGCCGGTGCGGTCCGCGGCGTAGCAGGACCGGCGGACCGGGGCCTCGCCGTGGTTGCGGGAGTGGCCGCCGAAGCGGCGCTGGTCGATGGTGCCGTCCGGGGTCCGGTTGAACGGCAGGCCCATCTTCTCCAGGTCGAGGACGGCGTCGATGGCCTCCTTCGCCAGGATCTCGGCGGCGTCCTGGTCGACCAGGTAGTCACCGCCCTTGACCGTGTCGAAGGTGTGCCACTCCCAGTTGTCCTCCTCCACGTTCGCCAGCGCGGCGGCCATGCCGCCCTGAGCGGCGCCCGTGTGGGAGCGGGTGGGGTAGAGCTTGGTCAGTACCGCCGTACGGCTGCGCTTGGTGGCCTCGATGGCCGCGCGCATGCCCGCGCCGCCGGCGCCGACGATGACGGTGTCGTACTTGTGGATCTTCATGAGGTGTCGTCAGCCCCGGCTCTAGCGGATGTTCGGGTCGAAGGTGAAGATCACCAGCGTGCCCAGCAGGATGGTGAACACCGTGGCGGTGTACAGCAGGCCCTTGAGCCACAGCCGCGTGTTCGGGCGCTCGGCGTAGTCGTTGATGACGGTACGCAGGCCGTTGCCGCCGTGCAGCATGGCGAGCCACAGCATCAGCAGATCCCAGACCTGCCAGAACGGGGACGCCCAGCGGCCCGCGACAAACGCGAAGCCGATCTTGGAGACGCCGCCGTCGAGCACCAGCTGGATGATCAGGTGGCCGATGACCAGGACCACCAGCACGACACCGGAGAGGCGCATGAAGAGCCATGCGGCCATCTCGAAGTTGCCGCGGGTGGAGCGGGGGGTCCGGCCGGTCCGCTTGCGCGGGGGCTCGATCACGGGCGCCGGGTTGTCGACGTCGTACTCCGGGCCGGAATCGGCGCCGGTCTCGACGGGGCCGATGGCGGAAGAGGTGTCAGCGGACATAGCGGCGTCAGCCTCCGAAGACTTCACGTGCGGCGTGGCCGAGGACGGGGTACAGGGCACCCGCCATCAGCACGATCCAGATGCCCATCACGGTCCAGAGCATCTGCTTCTGGTAGCGCGGTCCCTTGGACCAGAAGTCCACGGCGATGACCCGCAGGCCGTTGAGCGCGTGGAAGAGGACGGCCGCCACCAGGCCGTACTCCAACAGGGCGACGATCGGCGTCTTGTAGACGGCCACGACCTTGTCGTAGTCCTCTGGCGAGACGCGGACGAGAGCAGTGTCCAGGACGTGAACGAACAGGAAGAAGAAGATGAGGACGCCGGTGACTCGATGAGCCACCCAGGACCACATTCCTTCCCGGCCGCGGTACAGCGTTCCAGCCGGCACGGAAGAACCCTCCGGGAGCGGGGACTGGGGCCTGCCGGCTTGGGGTGTCGGTCTGGCCCGGCCGGGTACGGTCCACCGGCCCCGGCCATCGTAGCGACGCTTTGTCGGTTCGTTCGCGCCGGGTCCTCCGGTGTGATCAAACCGGCAATCAAACAGCCACGGACGGGCTACCGGGAACGACCGGCGGAAACGGCTCGCCCCACCCGGCCGCGAGCTGTCGCAGCCGCCCCCGGGCGACCCCCCTCAGCTGCTCGGCCGCGACCTCCCGCTCGTCCTCGGGCTCCTGGGTCAGCCGGAGCCGGATGTCCGCCAGGATCTGGTCGAGCCGCTCTTCCGGCCGGTAGCCGTCGAGGCAGATCACGAACGGGTGACCGAAGCGTGCCTCGTACGCGTCGTGCGCCGCGGCCAGCGCCATCAGGACGTGCGGACGCTGCGGCACGTCCGGATGCGGCCCTGCCGGGTACTCGTCGGCGAGCGCCTCGGTGAGATCGGCGGGGCGCAGGTCGTATGCCGCCTCGTCGCCGGCGGCCAGCAGGGCCGAGGTGTCCGGGTACGGGCGGTGCGCCGCCACCCGCTCGGCCCAGCGGGCGCTGCCGCAGCAGGCGAGCAGGGCGGCGATGGCCTCCTCGTGCGACGCCTCGTTCAGACGCGCCACGCCCGGGGCGGTCCGCCGGGCGCCCCCGCCGCGCTCCGGTGGCCGGGCGGAGCCCGCCGTTCCACCCTGGTGCCCGGGGACGCGTCCGTCATCGGCGCGCCGGGGACTGCCGGTCGCCTGGGCGGGTAAGACGAACCCGGTCACCGGTGCGCCCCGCAGGGCGCCCGGCGGACCGGTCCCGGTTTCGGAATCGCTGAACAGCGTGGGCTCCTCAAAGCGGAGGACGAGAGGACGACACAGGCAGTAAAGGCGCCCGCCACGCCCGTCACGGCGTCGAACTGGTGAGGGAGGGGCGAATGGGACACAACGCTATCCAGGTGTACGAGCAGAGGTCCGACGGATGCGCGATTTTCACCCGGACGGGAGGGTTTCGGACCATGTGATGGACGGAAGATGGGCAGATCTTGACGTTCCTGAACGGATGAGCCGGTGGGAGGCAGACGAGTGATACGCAACGCGGCACCGGCCCTTCGGGCGCGCCGCCGGTCCCGGGGTACCGCCGCCGCCCTTCTGGCGGTCGTCGGCCTCGCCCTGGGCGGCTGCTCGGCCGGCGGTTCGGACTCGTCCGCCGCCGAGTCCTCCGGGCCGACTCCCGCCGCCCCCGCCACGTCGGCCACCCGGCCAGGACCGCCCACCACCGCCCCGGACAGCACCCTCCCCCTCTCCGCCGCGCCCGCGACCGTGCCCGCCGTCACCCGCCACACCCCGGCCCGCGGCCCCGGCTGGAAACCGGGCCCCGGCTCCCGGGTCGTCGTCGCCCCCGGCCGCGAGCGGCTCGCCGGGGAGGCCCGGATACTCGCCCGGGAGCTGAAGCTCCCCTACGCGGGCACGGCCGTCGTCCGACCGGGCGACATCGAACTGACCGACGGCGACGGCGCGCCGCGCGAGGCCGAGTCGTACACCGTCCGCACCGGCGGCGACCGGGTCCTGATCACCGGCCGGGACCGGGCGGGCGTCTTCTACGGCACCCGGACCGTGAAACAGGCCCTGCGCTCCGGGGGTGTCGTCCCGGAGGGCGAGATCACCGACACGCCCGCCAAGCCGCAGCGCGGACTGATGATCGACATCGCCCGGAAGCCGTTCGACGCGCGCTGGATCGAGGACCGGCTGCGTGAGATGGCCGACCTCAAGCTGAACCAGCTGGGGCTCCACTTCTCCGACGACCAGGGGTTCAGGATCGAGTCGAGCACCCACCCCGAGGTGGTCTCGGCGCAGCGGCTGACCAAGGCCGAGGTCCGGCGGATCCTGGCGCTCGCCGCGTCGCTCCACATCACCGTGATCCCCGAGATCGACTCGCCGGGCCACCTCGGCGCGGTCCTGAAGAAGTATCCGGAGCTACGGCTGAAGGACGCGTCCGGCCGGGTCGTCCCCGGCGCGATCGACATCGGCGACCCGGCGTCCGCGCGGCTCGTCGACGAACTGCTGCGGGAGTACGCCGAGCTGTTCGAGGGACCGTACTGGCATCTGGGCGGCGACGAGTACCAGGCGCTGACCAGGCGCGACCCCGAGGCGTCCTTCCCCGACCTGGCGGCGAAGGCCCGCGCGGCGTACGGCCCCGGCGGCCGGGTCAGCGACCTGGCCACCCGCTGGGTGAACGACCGGGCCGCCGTCGTCCGCGACCTCGGCCGCCGGCCCAAGGCGTGGAACGACGGCTTCTTCCGCGGCGGCGCGGTCGCCGTCGACAAGGACGTCGAGGTCGAGTACTGGACGGGCAAGGAGATCGGCGCCCGCGCCCCTGAGGAGTATCTGGCCGAGGGCCGCCCGGTGGTGAACCTCAACGACGAGTACCTCTACTACGTCCTGGGCGAGCCCAACGACTTCACCTACCCGACCGGCCGCCGGATATACGAGGAGTGGACCCCGCTGGTCCTCCGCGGCACCAAGCCGGTACCGGAGCGGTACGAGTCCCGGATCCGCGGCGCGAGCTTCGCGGTCTGGTGCGACCTGGCGGGGGCGCAGACCCCGGACCAGGTCGCGCGCGGCATAGCGCTCCCGCTCGCGGCCACGGCCCAAAAGGTCTGGGACGAGCGGCCGCCGTCCCGGTCGTGGGCGGACTTCGAGTCCCTGGCCCGGCGCGTCTCCTGACTCCTGACTCCTGACGCCGGCTCGATGTTCCCGGCCTCGCCGGGTGACTGATTCGAGGGCGCACCCGGAACACGACCCCGTCCCCGGTATCACGGCCTATCCCGTTGGACGTGGACCCGTCAGAACGCGTACCGTCCGCAGACGCCCGTGACCGGGGGTCGCCACGACCTCGGGGGAGCGCGCCGGTACCGACCCGCACCGCTCCCGCCGTCTGCGCCGCGCGCGTCTTTCTTTCTTCGCCAGGGGGGCGTACCGATGACACCTTGTTCCATCTGCCACCGGAATCCGGCGGCTACCGCGCAGGGCCTGTGCGGCCCGTGCGCCACCAGCGCCACCGCCGTCGCCCAGCCCGCCGCGCAGCCCGCGCCGCCCGGCCCCGCGTACGGGTACGGCAACCCCGCCGCGGCTTCGTACCCGCCCCCGGCGTACGGTGCCGCGCCCTACGGCGCCCCGATGCCATTCGCCCCGGCACCTCCGCGGGTCACGGCCCCGGTCGGGCTGTCGTACGCGGTGATCGCCCTGCTCGGTGTCTACGTCCTGGCCGCGCTGTTGTCGGTCGGCGCGTCCCTGAACCTCGCCTCCGTCGCGGAGGACATGGATGTCTCGCCCTTCTCCGTCACCAAGGACGACGCCGACGACGCCGACGCCCTGATGGCCCTGGCCATCGTGTTCAGGGTGCTGGTGGTGATCGTGACCGGGATCCTCTTCATCATCTGGTTCGCGATAGCCCGTGGCAACGCCGCCGCCTTCGCGCCCCAGATCGACAAGTGGGGCAAGGGCTTCGCGGTCGGCGGCTGGTTCATCCCCTTCGCGTGCGTCGCGATCCCGCGGCTGGTCGCGGGAGCCACATGGGAAGCCAGCCGCCGGAACCCTTACGCCCCCAAGTCGGAGCAGCCGCGCACGATCCTCACCGTGTGGTGGACCCTGTGCATCGTGAGCTACCTGGCCTGGCAGGGCACGGTCATGAACTACGACAAGGCGGAGACACCCGGGGCGCTGAAGAGCGCGGCGTACGGGCTCGTCTTCGCCGACCTGCTCAGTGTCGCCGCCGCCGTGATGGCCATTTTCGTCGTCCGGAAGATCACCCGCATGCAGGTCGAGAAGATCGCCATGGGCTGGCAGCCCGCGATGCCGATCATGCCCACGATGCCCAGGGCCTACTGACCGGCACGGCACGATCCGGCGCATGCCGACGGTACGGGCCCGCCCGGGGGAGTGCGGGCCCGCACCGCGGCCCGGGGGGCTCGAACGGACCGTCGCAAGACGCCCGCAGGCCACTCTCCGGTTGGCCCGAATGTAACAGAGCCATGGCGTAAGTGTGTACGATCCGGACCGACTTGGTGGAGTAGTGGACGTGTCCTGACCTTCCCGGCTCCGTGCACCCATGGCGCGCCACTCGCGAAGCGAGTAGTTTGCGCCATCGAGTTCGCAGGTGGAGCAGCGGCCTGGGGCCGCGAGGGGAGGCGTCCTGTGGCGTCCGATGGCCTGAGTGACCTTAGTGACCTGAGAGAGCTGATCGCGCGGGCCGACGAGCGCGCGCTCGCCGCCAGTGGTGTGGCCTGTCTGGAACGGTGCCTTCCGCTGCTGGGGGACGGTATCGCCGACCCCGAGGCGCTGCGCCCGCTGTGGGCGGCGCTCGCCAACGGCCCGGCACGCTGGGCCGGGCGCCTCGGGGAGGCGCGGGAGTCCCTCAAGGGCCCGCCGGAGCGGGACACCGGTGAACCCGACTCGGCCGACGCCGTACGCGCCATGCTGGAAGGGGCGCCCGCCGAGTGGGCCGCGGGCCCGCTCCGGGCCTGGGCCGAGGAGTGCTCCGGTACGGCCCTCGCCCTCCACCGCCGCTACGGCACGGGGGAGGCCACCGACGCGGATCCACTGACCGCCGGTGAGCTGCGGCGCCAGATCCGCGTGCTGGAACTCCTCGCCGACGGCGAGGGCACGGCCGGCCTGCGCCAGGCGCTGAACGCCGCCACCGAGGGCCGCCGGGTCCTGGCCGCGGCCGTCTCCCGCCGGGCCCGCGGCGGCGGCTCCCGCCCCTGACCGCCCAAAGTGTGGCCCGCGTCACGTCGTCGGGCCGGTGGGTGTGAAACCCGGCGCGCTGGTGAGACGAGCAGAAGGAGCAGGGTTCTTCGGGAGGACGACCGGGGCCGCCACCCCCCACAGGAGAGGCCCCGGTCGCCGTCCGCAGGGTCCGCGGAACGGCCCCGTAATCCACTCTGCGCCGGGCGGTCGATTTCTGTCACTGTCCGTTCGGAAGCAGTCGCTCGCAATTTTGTTGCAAGTTGTACAAGCCGTGGACGAGGCGCTGTACGACGACGTAGCGTGCGGTCTCGTACAAGGGCTGAGAGCACAGCGGCGCAGCGCTGACCGGCTGCGGAACCGAAAAGGCACAGACACGGGTACAGGTAGAGATTGTGCTGGGGGACGACGCGGAGCTGACGGCCGCGGTGCTCGCGGCACAGGACGGGGACGAGTGCGCGTTCCGTTCTGTGTACCGCGCGGTGCACCCGCGGCTGCTCGGCTATGTGCGGACGCTCGTCGGGGAGCCCGACGCCGAGGACGTGACGTCCGAGGCGTGGCTCCAGATAGCCCGCGACCTCGACCGGTTCAGCGGGGACGCGGACCGGTTTCGCGGCTGGGCGGCGCGGATAGCCCGCAATCGCGCGCTGGATCATATACGGATGCGGGGGCGGCGTCCCGCGGTCGGCGGCGACGAATCGGAACTGACCGGCCGGGCCGCCGATTCGGACACCGCGGACGAGGCGATGGAGGCCCTGGCCACCGGGCGGGCCATGGCGCTGATAGCCCGGCTTCCTCAGGACCAGGCGGAGGCCGTGGTCCTCAGGGTGGTCGTCGGGCTGGACGCCAAGAGCGCCGCCAAGACTCTGGGGAAGCGGCCGGGAGCCGTCAGGACCGCCGCGCACCGGGGGCTGAAACGGCTGGCCGAAATGCTCGGCGGCGACGATACGGAGGGCGTCAGTCCGAGTTCCCGGGGGGCGGTCGACGAGGTCGCGGGGGCCGGGCGGCCGGAGCCGGTGCGGGGGCTTGACGGGGTGCCGCCGCAGCGGGGCAGGAAGCGGGGGGAGCGGGAGTCCGCGGGTGTGACGCATTCCCGTTGGCGGACGCAGAAGGACATGTGATGGCCGACGACCGGAACGAGTGGCTCGACCAGGTGACGGCGGAGCGTCTGCTGCGCGGTGAACCGGTCGGGGAACTCGGAGACCTCGGCGAACCCGCGCGTCGGGACGCCGTACGGCTGGCCGACGCGCTGCGCGCCGCCGCCGAACCGGAGGCCGGTGCCGACCGCGGCGACAGGGCGTTGCCCGGTGAGGACGCGGCCGTGGCGGCGTTCCGGGCCGCGTCCGCCGCCCGCGCCGCGAACGCGGGGGGCGGGGTCGGGAGCGCGGGCGTCGTCACGGTGGGGGCGCGGGGCCGGGACGACCGGCCGGGAGCCGGGCGGCGACGGCCGCTCACACCGCTCCGGCTCGGCTTTGTGGCAGTCGTGGCCGGATTCGCCATCGGCGGGGTCGCCGTCGCCTCCGACTTCCTGCCCTCCCCCTTCGACGACACCGACACCTCGACGGTCGGGACGTCCGTCTCCGACGGGACTTCGACGGGGTCGCTGGGCGAGGCGCCCGGCGAGACGTCCCGTGCGCCCGGCGTACTCGACGGTGACGGCCCTCCGGAGGTCTCCCCGTCCCGTCCGGTCAAGGGCACCGGGATCGGCCAGAGCGAGCGGACGGGGTCCAAGGGCGAGAAGGCGCGCAGGATCGCGAAGGCGTGCCGGGAACATCGCGCCGAGGTCCTCGGCGCGGAAGGGCGCGAGCTGCTGGAGCGGGAGGCCAAGGGCCGGGCCGCCGTGGAAGCCTTCTGCGACCGGGTACTCGGCCGGGCCGCCGGTACGCATCCGGGCGCGGGCGGTGGTGGCGCCCGGGGTTCCCAGGGCACCCCCGGCGCCGGGCACGGCCACGGCCACGGCCACGGACATGGGCACGACCACGGCCAGGGCAAGCCGAACGGCAAGGCCAAGAACAAGGACAAGGGCCAGGGGAAGGGCCGCGGGAACGGGAACGGCCAGGGCGGCGCGGTCGGTGGTGTCGGTGGTGTCGGCGGTGGCTCCCAGGACACCCGGCCGGGTCAGGCGAATCCCCCCGGCAAGGACAAGACGGAGAAGGCCCCCAAGCCTCCCAAGCCCGTCGAGAAGCAGAAGCAGAAGCAGGGCACTGCCCCGCAAGGGGACGTCACCGACGGCACGGTGAACGGCGACGTCACCCGCGACGTCATTCGCGACGAGAGCGCCACCTTCTTCGCCGCGCCCTTCGCGTCGACGCTGCCCGCCTGACCTGGGTCTTCTCGGAATTCTGCGGGTGCTGTGACACTTTCGCGCACCGCGACGCTGTACAGAGTGAGCCGACTGGTCATCGGCGAGCGCCAAGAAGCCGGGGTTCCCCCCGTACCTACGGCTTGGCGCACCGGCGCGGGCGGGGCACGTTCCCCCGGTCCCGCCCGCGCCCCTTCTTCCCGTTGCCGACGTTCCCGATGTTCCTGACGTTCCAAACGACCCGGCGGCGGCTCACCAGTGCACAACGACCTTGTCGCCGATCCTGACCTGGTCGAAGAGCGCGGCGATCGCGCCCCGGTCCCGGACGTTGACACAGCCGTGCGAGGCGCCGCCGTAGCCCTGGGCGGCGAAGTCCGCCGAGTAGTGGACGGCCTGGCCGCCGCTGAAGAAGAGGCTGTACGGCATCGGTGTGTCGTACAGGTTCGAGATGTGGTCGCGCTCCTTCCGGAACACCGAGAACACGCCCTCCCGGGTCGGGGTCTCCTCGCCGCCGAACCGGACGTCCATCGCGGACCGCACCTTGCCGTCCACCACCCAGGACAGGGTGCGGCTCGTCTTGCTGACGCACAGCGCCCGGCCGTTGAGGCACCGGGGATCCAGCTTCGCCGCCGGTTTCGTCCCGGCGGTCCTGCCGTCCAGTTCGTCGCGGGTGGGCCGCTTCGTCATTCCGAGCAGCCGGTCCCAGGTCACGGTGTCGACCGCGCCGGTGGCGGGCAGTCCCCGCTTGTCCTGGAAGCCCCGTACGGCGGCGGCCGTGACCCGGCCGTACGTACCCGTGGGCCGTTCGTCGAACCAGCTGAGCTGGGCGAGCCGGGCCTGGAGCTCCCGTACCCGCTTCCCGCTGTCGCCCCGTTCCATCAGTACGGGGGCTGGCGGCGCGGTCGTCGCGGGCTCCGACGCGTCGTCAGACGGGGAGGCGGACGGGGACGCGGACGGGCCGGGCGGTTCGGTGGACGGGGAGGGCGCGGGCGACGACGGCGGTACGGTCAGCCCGTCGTCGTACGGCGCGGCGCCGCCGGACGCCTTGCCCGACGCCTTGCCGTCCGCCGCGGCGTCGACCGCTCCGGCCGGGCTCTCGGTGGCCCGCGCCGAACAGCTCACGGTGAGCGCGACGACCGCCGCGGCGGCGAGCGCCTTGTGTACGTATCCGGTGTGCCCCGTCATCGCCGTCCCCCTGTACCCCGGTAACCCGGTACCCCTGTGGTGGCCCACCCTTGAGGATGCTCTTTCCGCCCTGCCGGGGTGTCCGTTCTTGAGCATCATGGGGAAGGCGAGGCGAAAACGACACCCCGAGATCTTCGGGGAGCGGAATCCGGCCGGATCCGGTCGCTCCCGATCGGCCCCGGTCACCCCCTCAGGAGGCGAGGCGGCGCATGGCGGCACAACCCCGTGAATCGGAGTCCGGACTGCCCGTCGAGCCGGTGTACGGCCCCGGCGCCCTGACCGGCTGGGACCCGGCGGAGAAGCTGGGCGAACCGGGGACGTACCCCTTCACACGCGGGGTGTACCCGACCATGTACACCGGCCGCCCGTGGACGATGCGGCAGTACGCGGGCTTCGGCACCGCCGCCGAGTCCAACGCCCGCTACCGGCGGCTGATCGCCGAGGGCACCACGGGTCTCTCCGTCGCCTTCGACCTGCCCACCCAGATGGGCCACGACTCCGACGCGCCCCTCGCCCACGGCGAGGTCGGCCGGGTCGGGGTCGCGATCGACTCCCTCGACGACATGCGCGAACTCTTCGCGGGCATCGGGCTCGACCAGGTCTCCACCTCGATGACGATCAACGCCCCGGCGGCTCCGCTGCTCCTCCTCTACCAACTGGCCGCCGAGGAGCAGGGCGCCCCGGCGGACCGGCTGAACGGCACGATCCAGAACGACGTCCTGAAGGAGTACATCGCCCGGGGGACGTACATCTTCCCGCCCGGACCGTCGCTGCGGCTGGTCGCGGACACCTTCCGGTACTGCCGGGCCGAGCTGCCGCGCTGGAACCCGATCTCCGTCTCCGGCTACCACATGGCGGAGGCCGGGGCGTCGCCCGCGCAGGAGGTCGCCTTCACCCTCGCCAACGCCGTCGCCTACGTCCGTACGGCTCTCGCGGCCGGGCTCACGGCCGATGAACTCGGCCCCCGGCTGTCGTTCTTCTTCGTCGCCCGCACCACCCTGCTGGAGGAGATCGCCAAGTTCCGGGCGGCCCGCCGGATCTGGGCCCGGGTGATGCGGGACGAGTTCGGCGCCCGGGACCCCAAGGCGCAGACCCTCCGCTTCCACACCCAGACGGCGGGGGTCCAGCTCACCGCGCAGCAGCCGGAGGTCAATCTGGTCCGGGTCGTGGTCCAGGCGCTCGGCGCGGTCTTCGGCGGCACCCAGTCCCTGCACACCAACGCCTTCGACGAGGCGATCGCGCTGCCCACGGAGCGTTCGGCCCGGCTGGCGCTGCGGACCCAGCAGGTTCTGGCGTACGAGACCGATGTCACCGCGACCGTCGACCCCTTCGCCGGGTCGTACGCGATCGAGAGCCTCACGGACGCCGTGGAGACGGAGGTGGTCCGGCTGATGGACCGGATCGAGGAGATGGGCGGGGCGGTCGAGGCGGTCGAGCGGGGGTTCCAGAAGGGCGAGATCGAGCGGAACGCGTATCGCGTCGCCCGGGAGACCGAGGACGGGGAGCGGGTGGTGGTCGGGGTCAACCGCTTCCGGCTCCGGGAGGGGGAGGAGGAGCGGGCGTACGAACCCCTGCGGGTCGATCCCGGGATCGAGACCCGCCAGAAGGACCGGCTCACTGCGCTGCGGGCGGCGCGGGACGGGGCGGCCGTCACATCGGCGCTGGCGGAGCTGCGAACGGCGGCGGCCGGGCTCCCGGTCACGGCCCCGGAGCCGGGCCCTGAGCCGGGGTCGCCCGGGACGAACACGCTGTATCCGATGAGGGAGGCGCTACGGGCCGGGGCGACGGTGGGGGAGGTGTGCGGGGTCCTGCGGGAGGTGTGGGGCACGTATCAACCGCCGGCGGCGTTCTGACCTGCCGGAGCCGTGGCGCCAGAGCAAGGGACCGCTGGAGCAAGGGACCGCCGGAAAAAACGGCTGCGGGGTTGTCGGACACATGTGCGACACTCGCGTGATGCTGGGCGTCATCGATCTTCCGACCTATCTGGCCGGACTCGTACTGATCATTCTGCTGCCGGGGCCGAACTCGCTCTACGTGCTCTCCGTCGCGGCCCGCAAAGGCGTGCGGTCGGGCTATCGCGCCGCCGCCGGTGTGTTCACCGGCGACGCCGTGCTGATGGTGCTCTCGGCGGCGGGCATCGCGTCTCTGCTGAAGACGAACGACCTGCTGTTCGGGATCGTGAAATACGCGGGCGCGGGCTATCTGACCTGGCTCGCGGTGGGCATGCTGCGCGCGGCCTGGGGCATGTGGCGCGACCGGCGCGACGCGGCGGAAGCGGTCACCGCCACCGCCGACGAGATACCCGAGCCGGTGGAGCGCCCGTTCCGACGGGCCCTGGTGATCAGCCTGCTCAACCCGAAGGCGATCCTGTTCTTCATCGCCTTCTTTGTGCAGTTCGTGGACCCGGCGTACTCGTATCCGGCGCTCTCGTTCGCCGTCCTCGGGGGCCTCGCGCAGATAGCCAGCGCGCTCTACCTCACCCTGCTGATCTTCACCGGTACGCATCTCGCGGAGGCGTTCCGGCGTCGTCGGCGTCTCTCGGCCGGTGCCACATCGGCGGCCGGCGCGCTCTTCCTCGGCTTCGCGGTCAAGCTCTCCCTCAGCGGCACCTGACCCCGGCGGCCCGCCTCCACCGCCGCTCACCCCGGCGACCGGGCCCACTCCACCACGTCGCGTACCCCCGGGTCGGGATCCCCGGCCACCCGGGGTCTCACCCGCGCGCGCCCATCCACCCCAACGCCGCGGCGCCCCGCCCGGCCAGACCCGCAGTGGCCTGGTGACCTGCGGTTCCCGTGCCGAATGGAGCAAACGCCGGCGGGCCACCCGCGTGCGGGGCGGTGGCGCCTCTGTTTGACTGAGCGGATGATCCCCGTCGCGCGAGGGAGCACGACCCATGCCCATGGCCACTGGAAGAAGCCGGGCCGCTCTCGCCTCTCTGGCCGCCGCACTGGTGACCGCATTCCTGCCGCCTCCATCGCCGTCTGCTGCCACCGCACCAGCCGGTGGGGCCGGCGGGCAGGAGCATGCGCGGACGCGGGCCGCGATGGACCGGGCGGTACGGGATGGTGCGCCCGGGGTCCTCGTCACCGTGGCCGACGGCCATGGCCGGTGGGTGGGAACGGCAGGGGCAGCGGACCGGGACACGAAACGCCCTCCCTATCCGGCGGACCACTTCCGGGTCGGCAGCATCACCAAGACGTTCACCGCCACCCTCGTACTCCAGCTGGAGGCGGAGGGGCGGCTCAGTATCGACGACACGGTGGAGAAGCATCTGCCCGGGGTGGTCCGGGGCCACGGTCACGACGGCCGCCGCATCACCGTCCGACAGCTGCTGAACCACACCAGCGGTGTGTACAACTACCTCAACGACCCCGCCCTGCACCAGATCGGCCCGATCTGGCTGAAGCACCTGCACGAGACCTGGACCCCTGAGGAGCTCCTGGCCGTCGCGATGTCGAAGCCACCCTCGGCGGCCCCCGGCGAACGGTTCGTGTACTCCAACACCAACTACCTGCTGGCCGCGCTGATCGTGGAGAGAATCACCGGCCACTCCTACGAGGACGAGCTGCACCGGCGCATCATCACCCCCCTCCGGCTGCGAGGCACCAGTTCGCCGGGTACCCGCGAGACGCTGCCCCGCCCGTCCGGACGGGCTTACTCCACCGCTCAGATCCAGGCACCCCTGCCAGGCGTCGACGTCACCGAGTTCAACCCCTCACCCCTCCGCGCCAGCGGGGAGATCATCAGCACGGCCGACGACCTCAACCGTTTCTACAGCGCCCTCCTCGACGGTCGGCTGCTGCCCCGGGCGCAACTGAGGGAGATGACCACCACCATCTCCGTGGGCGCCGACGCCTACGGGCTGGGCCTCTTCCGTATGACCACCTCCTGCGGGGCCGAGCTCTGGGGACAGCGCGGCGGCGGCTACGGATTCGAAGCCCTCACGGTCTCCACCCGCGACACCCGCCACCGGATGACCCTGTATTTCAACACCGACCACCTCGCACTCCAGGACACAGCGGCCAGAAGCATCGCCGACGCGGAGTTCTGCCGGCCCTCATGAACTGGGGCGGCCCCGCTCGCTCGTCAGCGCTCTGCACGCTCCAGTGGTCCGCACGCCTTGCCGAGGTCAGGCGTCCGTAGCCGGTTGGTGGGCGGTGAGCTCGGCCTTTCGCAGCCAGTCGAGGTACCAGCGGGCGAAGGTGACCGGTCGGCCGGTCTGGTCGTGGAGCGGAACGAGGTCGCCGTCGTCCGCCCGCCAGTCGGACCAGATGGTGCCGCGATGGGTGCCGCTGATGATCAGCCACTCCCGCTGGGCGCAGCCGAGGTGGGAGACCACGATGGCGCCGGCGGTGCGCTCGGGGGCGAACAACAGGGCTCCCCAGCGTTCGTCCCACTCTTCGATGGCATCGTCGAAGTCATCGATCTCGTCGAAGTCCTCCTCTTCGGGGCGCACGGCGAGAAGCGCGTCGCGTTCCCGGGGGTCCGGTCCCTGGTCCGGAAAGGGCCGGGCGAGCATGGACGGATCGGCCAGGTGGGCACCGTCGCCTTCCCAGCGCCAGCGGCCCTGCACCCGGCGAACGGGGAAGAGGCCGTACGCGGGACCCGCGCCACCGGCGCCCACGCAGGTGAGGAAGGTCCGGTACTCGTCCGGCAGCCGTACGCCCAGCTGTGCTTCGAGCTCGGCGAGCTGGTCGTCGGCCAGGGGGTCGTCCAGGGCCCACCGGTGTCCCTGCGAGCCGAACACCTTGCCGCTCGACGGCAGGACACCCAGGTCGCGCACACGCCGACGGACACCGCTCCACCGCTGATCAGTCATGCCCAGACCGTAGGCGGAGCCGGTGACATCTGCCCGCCCCCGGCAATGGCATGGCGTCACACGGTGTCCGGGCGGGCGCCCAGGTTCAGTATTCGGGCGGGGAGGTACGGGGAGGACACCGGGACCTGCCAGCCCATGCGGTGGACGTGGCAGACCAGGGCCAGGGCGTCGAGGTCGAGCACCGCGTGATGGGTGTCCGCGCGGTCGCCCGTGGCGTAGTGGTCGCGGTGCTTCTCCAGGGTGTCCGCGAGGGCCAGGGCGAAGCCCTCGCGGTCGCCCTCCACCACCTGGGACAGCAGGGTCACGGGTGGGGTGGGGGTGCGGGTGTGGTCGTAGGAGGCGGCGATGGTGAGGGCGCGGTCGACGGCCGGGACCGGGTCCTCGCCGCGCAGGTAGTCGTGGAGCGCGGCCCCGTACGCCGCGACGTCCGTGAGATGCGGGGCGGCGGCCGTGAAGAACGAGGGCTCCACGAGGACGCAGGCCGCCAGGGACACCCGGTCGCCGGTGATCAGCGCGAGGGCGATGGTCTCCTTCCAGAACCCGGGGTCGCCCGCCTCCCCGGGCCGGGAGGGGACGGTACGTGTCGTGGCGCCCACGGTCACCGGGAGCAGGGTGCCTTTCGGCGCCCGCCCCAGCCGCAGCGCCGCCGCTCCCGCCTCCGTGGCGGTCCGCAGCAGGTCCGGCAGCGCCGGGTCCCGGCCCTCGGGGTCACCCGCGACCCGGTGCAGGAAGAGCCACAGATGGCCCCGCATCACCTGTTCCAGCGCCCGGCTCGCCTCGGCCGGGTCCCCGTCGATGTCGTGGAAGAGGGCCAGCTCGCGCGCCACGTACTCCTCGAAGGCGGAGATCCCCGACCCGCTGTCGGTGCCGTCCCCCGCCGCGTACCGGGCGTACGGGTGCTCCGGGCGGTCGACCACCAGCGGAAGCGGGTCAGCGTCGGGGCGTTTGTGCCGTCCGTACGGCCCCACCCGGCCCGGCGGCGGCCGGAAGCCCGATACCGGACCCCGGGGCAGATACCCCGATTCGACCGGCAGCTCCCACTCGTGCCACCGGACCGCCATCGCCGCCAGCGCGATCGCGTCCATCGGGAGCAGTCCGCTCAGCGTCGGACGGCCGTACGACGACTCGACGGCCCGGTGCCGCTCCAACTGCGCGGCCAGGGAGCGGGCGAACCCCTCCCGGTCACCGGTGGCCAGGGCCCGCAGGCTGACCAGCGCGGACCGGTACTGGCGGCCGAGGGTGGGATCCGGGTCGACCCCGTCGCAGATCGTGCCGATCAACTCGGCCCGGTTCGTCTCGGACAGCGGCCCCGCCGTCTCCGGCCACCCTTCCGCACAGCCGTACACATAGATCAGCAGCGCGTGCACCAGCGCCACATCCGGCCGGCTCTCCTGACCGGCGAGTGCGGGCGCCGCCGCCACGAACAGGTCCCCGTTCTCGTCGGACACCCCGGCGACGAACGCCAGCAGGAACGCCTCCAGCCAGACATGCGGCCGGACGGGCGAGCCCGTCCCGCCGGGCAGGGCCGCCCGGTGCTCGACACCCGTGCCCGTGTAGTCGATCCACACCCGGCCGCCCAGGCCCGCCGCCAGCGCCACCGAGCCGACGGCCGCCGACGCGGCCGACTCGATCGCGATCCTGGCGTCCGCGTCCGTCAGTTCCGGATGCGTCACCGACCTCGCCGCCGCGTACTCCACCAGCGACTCGGCGATCAACTGCCAGCCACCCGCCGGGTGCCGGTCGTGCTCCATCATCCGGACGTCGCCCGCGATCCGCCCGGCGAACCCCTCCAGCGCCTCGGAGATCGCCTCCCGCCCCACTTCATGACGCTCGATCCGCACGGCCCGCCGCCCCTCCGCCCCTGGCCCATCGGCCCACCCGCGTGACACACCCATGAGTCGATCTTGCTCCATCAGCATAGAAAGACCCACTGACATCGCGGTTATCACGCAGGGTGACCGGTGCGACCACGTCCGCCCGGCCGCCCGCCCGTGCTTCGAGGGGAGGGGCGGCCGGGCGGCGGCGGCAGCTCAGTCGGCCGGGTCCTTGGGGCCGTCGAACTCCGCGTCGAGCCGTACGTATTCCGGGCTGGTGAGCACCGACTCGTACTCCGGATCGGAGAAAATGAAACTATGTCCGCCCGGATGCCCGGCGAATAGCGTGCACGCGTCATTTTCCGCGCCGGGCGCTCCGTTGTCGGCCGGGCAATCCCGCAGAATCCCCACTGCGGAAGGCTCTATTCCGGTGCTCCAGCGGGCCCATACCGCACCGTCCTCCGCCTCGTCCTGTTCCCGTACGAGGTCGTAATGCGGGCCGGTCCCGTGCGATTCCAGCGCGCACCGCAGACTTGTCATGATCCGAATGGGATGGACCGGCGGATCGGGTGCCATTTCCTGGGTGAGGACGATCAACTGGAGCGGCAGTCTGGCCAGGGCGGCGCAGATCATGCGCTCTTCCCCGGGCTCTTCCGGAGCGCTCATTTCAGCGCCTCCCGGCGGCTTGCCGCATTCGCTTCGGAGACCGCCCGCCGCAGGAGGTCGGCGGGTTCGACCGGGGTCAGGTCGGCCGCCGCCGCGTCCCACTCCAGACCGCCGCCCAACGGCCTGAGCTGCACCAAGCGGCTCATCCTGTCCATCACGCGGCCCACCTTGTGGGTGGCCGAGTCGAGGACCACATCATCGACGGCGGGAATGTACGCGGTCGGCGCCGCGTCCCTGTCGCCGCTCACCGGAGTTTCCTTCGCAGCCCGTGCGCAATGGCTTCGAGTAGTTCCGGTGTCACGGGAGCATAGCCGGTCCTGGGGACCCACTTCGGCGCGAGTTGCCAGGCGCCCCCGGCTTTCAACAATCGATACAGCTCCGCCGATTCGAACATATTGGCGGAGCGGGTGCGGTGCTCGGTCATGGCTCGTTGCCGTATCCCTTCGGCCGTTTACGGACTTCCCGGTTTTCCGGTTTTCCAGGACAAGCTTCGGGCCAACTCGGTAGCCTCCGAAAGGGGGTCGCGAGTGACGTCCCCTAAGGCACGTAGAGGACAAGGAAGTTGCGAAGGAGTGTGGAACGATGGCGAAGCCTTACGGAGAGTGGCTGCGGGAGCAGCGCGTCAAGGCGTCCATGACGCAACAGCAGTTGGCCGACGCGGCGATCATGACGCGGACCCACATCGCTCATATCGAGGCGGGGCGGCGGACGCCGTCCGAGGAGGACGCGAAACGGCTGGACCGGGCGCTCAACACGGGTGACGTCCTGGCCAACTTCCGGCCGGGGGCGGACGCGTACCCGGTGGCTGACCACTTCGAGGCGGCCCTCCAGTTCGAGGGGCAGGCGTCGATCATCCGGGAGTTCGCCCTGTCGTTCGTACCGGGCATCCTCCAGACCCCGGAGTACGCTCACGCGGTGATCCGGACGGCATACCCGCCGATCAGCGCGGAGGATCGTGACCGGACCGTGGTCACTCGCATAGAGCGTTCGCGGATTCTGGCCGACCCTGTGGACCCGATTGTCTGGGTACTGCTGGATGAGAGCGTGTTACGGCGTCCCATCGGTGGGCCGGGTGTGATGGCCCGCCAACTCCACCACATCGCCGACCTGGTGGACCGCGAGCGCATCCGGCTCCATGTCATTCCGTACGGAGCCGGAGCGTATCCGTTGTTGGAGGGCATGGTGTCCCTGATGTGGTTCGAGGATCAGCCGCCCATCGCCTACGTTGAGGGGGTCCGGACGGGCAAGGTGCACGACGTCCAGCCGGTGGTGGAAATCATCCAGGGTCGATACGACCACGCCCTGGCCGAGGCACTGCCGCTGACCGAGTCCCTGGCCCTCGTGCGAGCAACTGCGAAGGACTACGAACGCGATGACAACTGAGCGGATACTTCTCGACGCGTCCGTGCTGACGGGCTGGCGCAAGTCGAGCTACAGCGGCCCTGACAACGACAGCTGTGTCGAGGTCGCGGATGGCTACACCGCCGCGTGGACCGGCTGGCGTAAGTCGAGCTACAGCGGTTCGGACGGCGGAAGTTGCGTCGAGGTTGCCGATGGCTACCCCGTCGTCCCCGTCCGGGACTCCAAGGTCCCGTCCGGCCCGGCCCTGGTGTTCCCGGCCCCCGCCTGGACCGCCTTCGTCCGCAGCCTGAAGGACGGCGTCGCGAGCTGATCCGTACCACCGCCCCCCTCGTCGGCCCCCGCCGCCGAGGGGGGCGCCGGTTTCAGACCGCTCCCCACTCCACGGCGTCCGCCAGCGTCGCGTTGCCGCCGCAGATCACCAGGCCCAGCCGGGCCTCGGGGCCGACACGGTCCACGAGCAGTTGCGCGGCCGGGACGAGACAGCCCGCCGCCGGCTCCGTCCACAGCTTGGCGTGCTCCGCCAGCTCCGTGACGCCCTGCACCGCCGCCGCGTCTGTCACCACGAGCACGTCCTCGACCAGCGCTGTCACATGGTCATAGGTCATTTGTGACACGGAGGGCGCGCTGAGCGTCGTCACGAGCGACGACAGCTCCACCGGTACCGGGCCGCCGGCCGCCAGCGCCCGGGACATCGACTCGGCGCCCGCCGTCTCCACACCCCAGACCCGGATCCCGGGGATCAGCGCCTTCAGCGCCACCGCGACCCCCGTGATCAGGGCGCCGCCGCCGATGCTGACCAGGACGTCCGTCGGGGCCTCGGCGCCGGTCGCCGGGAGGTCCTCGGCGAATTCGAGGCCCACGGTGCCCTGCGCGGCGGCCACCAGCGGATCGTCGAAGGGGTGCACCAGGGTGAGACCGTCCGCGACCAGCCGTTCCATCAAGGCGAACGCCTCGGGCATCGTGTCGGTGAGCCGGACATACGCCCCCGCCGCCTCCGCCGCCGCGATCGACCGGGCCGGAGCCGTACGCGACATACAGACCGTCGCTTCGATGCCGAGCATCCCGGCGGCGACCGCCACCGCCACCCCGTGGTTGCCGCCGCTGACGGCGACCACACCCGCCTTACGCCGGGGCTCGTCCAGGGACAGCAGCTTCGCGAGCGCGCCGCGCGCCTTGAAGGAGCCCGTGCGCTGGAGCAGCTCCAGCTTCGCCGTGACGGGGACCCCGAGCAGCTCCGTGAGCCCCGGGGAGAACACGGTCGGGGTGCGGACCACACGCCCTTCGACGAGCCGGGCCGCCGCGCGCACATCCTCGATACCGATCATTCGGCCATCCTCGCACCGCGCGGTCTCCGGGAGGCGGCACGGACCAGGGGCCTGTACGGTCGGGAAGGAGGCGTGAGCTTACCCACAGGGTCGGATGATCATGCACCGTGCGACGTTTTTTCTTCCCCTGACCGGTTGAACTTTTGTTGATCAGTGGTCAGTTGACCCCCTGCTGGGCCTACTCTTCAACAGGTGAACCAACTGATGTCCCGCGAGTCCGACTCCGAAGGCGAACCGCCCGTCACCGTCGCCCTGCCCGGCACGCTGTCCGAGGCGCTCTGTTCCGAGCTCATCGCGTTCCGCCGCGATCTCCATATGCACCCGGAGCTGGGAAACCAGGAGTTCCGTACCACCACGGCGATCAAGAACCGGCTTGAGCTGGCCGGTCTCGCGCCGCGCGTACTCGGGATGGGCACCGGACTCGTCTGCGACATCGGCATCTGGGACGGGGTGTCGCCGATGCTGGCGCTGCGCGCCGACATCGACGCCCTGCCCATCCCGGACACCAAGACCTCGGTCGCGTACCGCTCCACCGTCCCGGACCGGGCCCACGCCTGCGGCCACGACGTCCACACCGCGGCCGTGCTCGGCGCCGGACTCGTACTCGCCGAGCTGGACCGGGAAGGGCTGCTGCCCGCGCCGGTACGGCTGGTCTTCCAGCCCGCCGAAGAGGTCCTGCCGGGCGGCGCGCCGGACGCGATCGACTCCGGGGTGCTCGACGGCGTCGGGCGGATCATCGCCGTCCACTGCGACCCCAAGGTCGACGCCGGATTCATCGGACTGCGGCCCGGACCGATCACCTCCGCCTGCGACCGGCTGGAGATCACCCTCGACGGTCCCGGCGGCCACACCGCCCGCCCCCATCTGACCACCGACCTGGTCACCGCCGCCGCGAAGATCGTCACCGAGGTCCCGGCGATGATCGCCCGCCGGGTCGACGCCCGCTCCGGGCTCGCCGTGACCTGGGGCCGGATCGAGTCCGGGCACGCCTGCAATGTGATCCCGCAGCACGCCGAACTCTCCGGCACGGTCCGCTGCCTCGATCTGCCGACCTGGCGTGAGGCGCCGGACCTGGTGCACGCGGCGATCGACGAGATCGCCACGGTCCACCGGGCGAAGACGCAGATCGACTACATCCGCGGCGTCCCGCCCGTGGTGAACGACCCCGCCGTCACCGAACTGCTGCGGGAGGCCCAGACCGCCCGCCGCGGCGCCCACACCGTCGAGGACACCGAGCAGAGCCTCGGCGGCGAGGACTTCTCCTGGTATCTGGAGCACGTCCCGGGCGCGATGGCCCGGCTCGGCGTCCGCCGCCCCGGCGACACGGTCCGCCGCGATCTGCACCGCGGCGACTTCGACGTCGACGAGGAGGCCATCCGGGTGGGCGTCGAACTCTTCACCGCGGCGGCGCTCCTGAACGCCCGCGACGAGAAGGACACCCCGTAGGCCGTAGGCCGTAGGCGGTATCGGGGATACGAGCCGGAGGGCGCCCGCACACCACGCGGGCGCCCTCCGTCGTCCCCTCTTACGGGGCCGACGTCCTCACTGGTCCCGGTCCCGGTCCGCTCAGCGGTAGTCGATGTCGACCCGGCTCGGCACGGACAGGTCGGAGCAGTACTTGACGGACCGCTGGCCGTTGTGGACCCACTGCCCGTACTCCACCCGGCCGGGGCACCAGACCTCGACCCGGATCCGCTGCGTCGCGCTCAGGCCCGAACACTGGGCCCAGCCGTACTTGTCCGCACCGCCACCGACGCCTTTGGAGCAGTCGGGGGCGAGGACCGCGGCGGGCGCCGCGGCGATCGGCGCGTTCGCAGCCGACGCCGTGGGGCTGAACGCGACAACACTCGCGGCGGCGGCGAGGCCGACGAAGGTCTGCTTCATGATGTGGCGCACAAAAGCCTCCGATTGAGGGTGTGGAACGGCACCCCACGTCGGTGCCGGATAGGCGTCTGACGTGGGGGATCGCTCCGAATGGTTGTAGTGGCCAGGTTGTATCAACGGCGCGGCGCCGGTCACAAGCAGTCGACCGGTTATCACGCGGCGTACGAGATCGGCTATCACCGGGACCGGCGGGCTATCACGCACCGCGACGGAGCCGTCCGCCCCTGAATTCCCGGGCCGTGGCCCAAACCTCTTTCACGAAATCCCCCCACCGCTACCCCGAGGACCGGGACCGGCTTTCGCGCGGTGATAGGGCGCCGGGCGGCGGCTCCCTCCGGCCGGACGGCGGCTCCCCCGGCCGGAAGAGCCACGAGCCCTGACCGGAAGAGCCGCGAGCCCCGGCCGGCCGGACCGCCTAGGGCGTTTCTTAGCGATCACCTCGCGGCCCAGATGTGGATGGCCGCGAGGTGTAGGGCTGCCCGGTAGATCGTTGCCGTCTTGTCGTAGCGG
>NZ_JBHYZV010000059.1:0-51890 GCF_042753905.1 Streptomyces sp. NPDC059248
GGCGTCCCGTTACCGCCGTCGGCGGGCCCGGCGGACGGTGTCGCGGCCCGGACGCCCGGGGCCGGACACCCGGCCCGGACGCCCGGGGCGGCCGATGACCCCGGGCGGACCGGGGCGGACGCGGCCGGACCCGTACCGCCGCCCGATCTCCCCGCCGCCCAACTCGCCCTGCTGGGCGTACTCGACGGCGGATCGCTCACCGTCGTCGAGTCGGCGGCCCTCCTCGAACTGCCCGTATCGGCCGTCCGGGTCCTCGCCGCCCATCTGATCGACCGGGGCCTTGTCCGGGCCAGACCGCCCATCCCCGACGCCGTCCCCCCCGCACCCGACCTGTTGGAGAGAGTCGCCGATGGCCTCCGCGCCCTCAAGCTCTAGCCACGGCTCCGCCGGCCTGCATCTGCCGGACAGCACCCGTGAGCTGGTGAAGATCCTGGTGGTCGGCCCGTTCGGAGTCGGCAAGACGACCCTGATCGACTCCGTCTCCGAGATCCGCCCCCTGCACACCGAGGAACGGCTCACCGAGGCGTCGGTCGCCGTGGACGATCTCGCGGGCGTCCGCGACAAGACGACCACGACCGTCGCCATCGACTTCGGGCGGATCTCGCTCAACGGCGGCATCGTGCTCTATCTCTTCGGCACACCGGGCCAGGAGCGGTTCCGGTCCCTGTGGGGGGATATCGCCTACGGGGCGCTCGGCGCGCTCGTCCTGATCGACACCCGCAGGATCGACGCCTCGTTCGAGGTGCTCGGACTGGTGGAGGAGAGCGGACTGCCGTACGCGGTGGCCCTCAACACCTTCCCCGACTCCCGCGGCTATACGGAGGAGCAGCTGCGCAGGTCGCTCGATCTGGAACCGGCGACGCCGATGGTGCTGTGCGACGCCCGGGACCGGCACTCGTCGATCGACGCGCTGCTCGCGCTCGTCGAGCATCTGCTCACACTCGCGCCGCCGCTGCCCGATCCCGCGGGACCCGGACCCGGCGGGTCCTGCGGGCCCGCGGCGGATCGTTCCCGCGGACCGGGATCCCCGGAAGAACCGCAGCACGAAACGTCACAGCACACCCCCGACCCCCGTATCGCCAACCCTCAGCGGACGGAGATCCAGCCCCGGTGAACTCCCCCTCGTCCCCGCCCTATTCGTCCCCGTCCTACCCCGCGCCGTCCGACGCGTTCGCCCGCCAGTCCCCCGTCCGGCTCTGGGAGGACGGCTTCGCCGCCGACCCCGGCGCCTACTACACGGCGCTGCGCGCCCAGGGCCCGATCGGCTGGGCCGAACTGGCGCCCGGTGTCCCGGCGTACGTCGTCACCGACCGCAGGGCGGCCCTCGAACTGCTGCACGACAACAAGACCTGGTCGCACGATCCGCGCCCCTGGGAGGCCACGGTCTCCGAGGACTCCCCGGTCCTCGGCATGATGCGCTGGCGGCCCAACACCCTCTTCGCCGACGGCGCCGCGCATATCCGCTACCGGCAGACGCTGCTCGACGCGTTCGGCATGGTGGAGGCCCATGATCTGCGCGAGCGGGTGCATCACGCGGTCGACGTACTCGTGTCACGGATCGGTCCCGCGGGCCGCGCCGACCTGGTGACCGATTTCGCCCGCCCGCTGATGTCCCTGATCTTCAACAACCTGTTCGGCATGCCGGACAGCGCGAGCGACCAGCTCCACGAAGCGCTCGGCAAGCTGATGGAGGGCGGCGAGCGCTCATTGGAGGGCGAGGCCGAGTACGGCCGCTACGTCCTCGACCTGATCGCCACCAAGACCGCCGTCCGCGGCGACGACCTGACCAGCTGGCTGCTCGACCACCCCCTCGGACTGAGCCCCGAAGAGGTCACCTGGCAGGTCTTCCTGTCGCTCGGCGCCGGCCACGAGCCGACCTCGAACCTGGTCTCCAACGCGCTCTCCCGGATCCTCGGCAACCCCGCCTACTACCACACCCTGACCAGCGGCTCCCGGCCCGTGATGGACGCCGTGATGGAGGTGCTGCGGTACGAGACCCCGCTCTCCAACTACGGCGTCCTCTACGCCCGCGAGTCACTGAGCTTCCACGGGGTATGGGTACGCGCGGCGGTGCCCGTCATCGTCTCGTACGGCGCGCTGGGCTACTTCGCGGAGCGGGACGGAGGAGGCGGTCACCACCCCCATGACGCGTCCCATCTGTCGTGGTCGGCGGGCGAGCACTCCTGTCCGGTGAAGCAGCACACGCTGCTGATCGCCACCGAGGCCATCGAGCGGCTGACCCAGTGGCTCCCGGATCTCGACGCCCTGCTCCCCCGGGACCGGCTGACCTGGCGCCCCGGACCCTTCCACCGCTCCCTCACGGCGCTGCCGGTCCGTTTCACCCCCCTACTCCCCGATATCGAGCAGGAACGCACCCTGCGGATCACCCGCACCCGGGTACCGGGAGCCGATCACGCCTGATCAGGCCCGATCAGACCCCCGCCCCCGCCGATTCCGCCCGGTACGCCCCCGTACCGGAGCGACCCGGTGCCGCCGGCGCCGGCCACCCACCGACGATCACCATCAGTCAGGAGTCAGCGGATGACCGCGACCGAGACCGGGCCCGTGGGCCCGGCCGAACAGCTCCCCGTCGCCATCGACCCCTTCGGCGCCGACATCGCGGCCGAGAGCGCCCGGCTGCGCGCCCTCGGACCCGTCGTCCCCGTCGAGTTGCCCGGCGGCATCCCGGCCTGGGCGCCGACGACGTACGACACCCTCCGGGCGCTCATCCTCGACCCGCAGGTCAGCAAGGACCCCAGAAAGCACTGGTCCCGGTTCGCCGATATCCCGGCGAATCCGTCCTGGAGCTGGATCCTGGGCTGGGTCGGGGTGATCAATATGCTCTCGACGTACGGGGCGGACCACACCCGGCTGCGGAAGCTGGTCGCCCCCAGCTTCACGGCCCGCCGTACCGAGGCGATGCGGCCCCGGGTGGAGGCGATCACGGAGGAGCTGCTGGACGCGCTGGAGACGGCGGCGGACGGCGGCGGGCCGGTGGATCTGCGGGGTGCCTACGCCCATCCGGTGCCGATGCGGATCATCTGCGAGCTGTTCGGCGTCCCGGACCATCTGGTGGACGGTGTACGGCGGCTGGTGGCCGGGATCATCGAGACGAGCGACACCAGCCCGGAGCACGCGGCGTCGGTCCAGCGGCAGATCGCGACGGTACTGCCCGCCCTGATCGCCTACAAGGCGGAGCACCCCGGCGACGACATGACCACCGAGCTGATCCGGGTCCACGACGAGGACGGCGACCGGCTGAGCAACGAGGAACTCGTCTACACCCTGCTGCTGGTGATCGGCGCGGGCTTCGAGACCACGGTCAATCTGATCGGGAACACGGTCGTGGGGCTGCTGCGCCACCCCGAGCAGCTCGCGGCCGTCCGGGCGGGCGAGATCGGCTGGGAGGCGGTGGTGGAAGAGGTGCTGCGGGTGTACCCGTCGATCGCCAGCCTGCCGCTGCGGTTCGCGGTCTCCGACATCGATATCGCGGGGGTCACCATCCCGGCGGGCGACGCGATCCTGACGACGTACGCGGCGTCCTCGTACGACCCCGCGCAGTACGGCGAGAACGCGGCGGAGTTCGACGCCCGGCGGGGCGCCGACGACTACCTCTCCTTCGGGGTCGGGGTGCACCGCTGCATCGGGGCGCCGCTGGCGAAGGTGGAGGCGCTGACGGCGCTGCCCCGGCTCTTCGAGCGGTTCCCGGACATGCGGCTCGCGGGGGACGCGGACGCGCTGGCGCAGGTGCCGTCGTTCATCGCGTACGGCTGGCGGGAGATCCCGGTCGTGCTGCGGTAGTCGTGCCGCGGTAGTCCTCCTCCGGATCGTCGTGGCGCGGTAGCCGTGGCGCTGGAGCCGTGCAGCGGTCGTCGCACGGCTGCCGGCCCGTGGCTTCCGGCCTATGGCTTCCGACCCATGGCGCGGTCGCTCAGACGCGCGAGCGCACAGGCGTACGAGGGCGCGCGGATCTCGGTCCGCGCGCCCTCGTCACTCTTCCGGGGCATTGAGATGGTTACGGAGAGTTGCGATCTTGGGGTGACGGGTCGCGTCCTTGGTGCCGCCGGGGGGCGGTCGCGACCTCCTCGCCCCGGACCCCTTCCCGAGGAGAACCCGTGTTCCTACCGCGCCGTGTCGCCTCCCTCCTGGGCACCGCCGTCGTCCTCGCAGGACTCACCGGACTCGCCGTCGCCCCCGGTCAGGCCGCGCCACGGGCCGTCGGGCGCGCGGTGTCGGCCGAGCCGCTGGAGTGGGTGGCGCTCGGCGATTCGTACAGCGCCGGGGTCATCGAGGCCACCGGCGACGAGTTCGAGACGCCGCGCGACGGCTGCGCCCGGACGGTGGACTCGTATCCGGAGGTGCTCCGCCGCGAGTTGGGACCGCTGTTCTCGTTGCGGAACGTGACCTGCGGCGCCGCGAGAACCGTCCATATCGCGGATGAGTCGCATACCCCGCTGGGCCGTCCGCTGCCGCCCGCCGGGGGCGACCCGGACGCTCCGTTCGCGCCCGTGCCGCCGCAGATCGAACACGTCGGCGCGGAGGCCGATCTGCTGACGGTCGGTATCGGCGGGAACAGCGCGGGATTCGGCGAGATCCTCACACGCTGTCTCGCCCTGGGCGCCCTGCACGGCAATGGGGGGACGCCCTGCAAGGACGAGTTCGGCGCGGGGATGTCCGAGCGGCTGGCGAAGGTCCGCGCCGAGTACGCCGATATGCTCGGCAAGTTGCGGGCGAAGGCGCCGTCCGCCCGGATCATCACGGTCGGCTATCCCGCGATCTTCCCGGAGGACGCCACCCGTTGTACGTTCCACGATCTGCGCGAGTTCTCCACCATCACCCACGGCGACCTGGAGTGGGCCCGTACCGAGCTGCTCGAAGCCCTCAACCGGGTGATCGAGGAGGAGACCGCCGCTCGGGGTGACACCTTCGCCGATCTGTACGAGGGCAGCCGGGGCCACAGCGTCTGCGACCGGGCCGGCGGGGAGAACTGGACGGACGGCATCCTCAGCAGCATCGTGCCGCTGAAGTTCGCCCTGGTGCACCCCAATGCCCGGGGGCAGGAGCACGCCGCGCGGGTCGTCGAGGAGGCGATCCTCGGCTGAGCGGTACCGCACATCGGCCGGCGCGGGGAGGGCGGCCTGGCGTCAGGGCCCCGGCGCCCGGCCCGTCCGGTCCGTCCGGCCCGTCGCGCGGCGGCGCAGATCGCCCTTGAGGACCTTTCCGGCGGCGTTGCGGGGCAGTTCGGCGACGAACTCCACCGCGCGCGGCACCTTGTAGTTGGCCATCTCCCGGCGCGACCAGGCGATCAGATCGTCGGCGGTGACGGTCGCGCCGGGGCGGCGGACCGCGTACGCCTTGCCGACCTCGCCGAGCCGGGGGTCGGGCACCCCGATCACCGCCACGTCCGCGATCTCCGGATGGACGCCGATGAGCTGCTCGATCTCGGCCGGATAGGCGTTGAAGCCGCCGACGATGAACATGTCCTTGATCCGGTCGGTGATCCGGAGGTTGCCCGCGTCGTCGAGTACGCCGACATCGCCGGTGCGGAGCCAGCCTTCGGGGTCGATCGCGGCGGCGGTGCCCTCGGGGTCCTCGAAGTAGCCGCTCATCACATGGTGTCCGCGGACCAGGACCTCGCCGGGTTCGCCGGGCGGGGCCAGGACCCGGACCTCGGTGCCGGGGATCGCCCGCCCCGAGGTGCGGGCGACGGTGTCGGGGGCGTCGCCGCGGCGGCACATGGTGACGAAGCCGCTGGCCTCGGAGAGTCCGTACGCGGTCAGGACGGTACCGATCCGCAGTTCGGCGCGGAGCCGTTCGACGAGTTGGAGGGGGACGACGGCGGCGCCGGTGACGACCAGCCGCAGGGCGGAGAGGTCGTGGTCGTCCCGGGCCGGATGGTCCAGCAGGGACCGGTGGAGGGTCGGCGGTCCCGGCAGGACGGAGATCCGTTCGGCGGCGATATTGGCGAGGACGGTGTCGACGCCGAAGACGGACTGGGGGACCATCGTGGCGCCGCGGGTGAGACAGGCGATCACCCCCGCCTTGTAGCCGAAGGTATGAAAGAACGGATTGACCACGAGATAGCGGTCGCCCGCGCGCAGCCCGGCCAGCTCGCTCCAGAGGTCGTAGCAGCGCAAGGTCTGAGCATGGGTGATCACGGCGCCCTTGGGGCGGCCGGTGGTGCCGGAGGTGTAGACGATGTCGGAGGGGTCGCCGGGGGCGATGGAGTCGGCCCGGACGCGGACCTCGTCGGCGCTCACGTGCGCCCCGGCGGCGAGGAACTCCCGCCAGGTGAGGTAGTCGTCGGGCGCCGCGTCGGCGAGGACGACGACCTGGCGGAGATGGGGCAGCTCGACCCCGGCGCGGCGCAGGGACGCGACATAGGAGGTGCCGAGAAAGGTGCCGGTGACGAAGAGCAGCCGGGCCCGGCTGCGGGCGAGCACATCGGCCGCCTCGGCGCCCTTGAAGCGGGTGTTCAGGGGGACGAGTACGGCGCCCGCGGTGACCGCGCCGAGCGCGGAGACGATCCAGTCGAGGGTGTTGGGGGCCCAGACGGCGACCCGGTCGCCCTTCTCGACGCCCGCGGCGATACAGGCCGCGGCGGCGCGTTCGACCCGGTCGCCCAGTTCGGCGTAGCCGATCCGGCCGCGGGCCGCGTCGACGACGGCCTCGCGGGGGCCGTGGACCCGGGCGGCGTACCGCACGAGACGGGGGATGGTGCCCCAGATCAGATCGCCGCGGCGCTCCTCACCGCCGGGACACTCCGGGCCGGGGCGCTCCGGGCCGCCGGGGTGCGCGGTATCCGCGCCGGGGCTTCCCGGGCCCTTCCCGGATCCGTCCGTACCGCTTCCGTACGCCGCCCCGGCCGACTGCTGCCCCATGCCGTCCCGCCTCCGTGATCCCGCGATCCGCGACCCGTAATACGCGACCCGTGATCGCACCCACCCCGTAGCTGACTATCCGTCAGATTAGCGGTAGCCTGACGCGCTGTCAGCAGTCGGGATCGAACGGCGGAGGTGTGCCCGTGGCCGGTCTCAAGGACGCGACGGCGATAGCCGGAATAGGCCGGACGGCCTTCGCGAAACAGCTCCCCGAATCCGAACGGACCCTCGCCTGCCGGGCGATCGTCGCCGCACTCGACGACGCCGGGATCGCCGCGTCCGAGGTGGACGCCTTCGCCTCCTACACCATGGAGGAGACCGACGAGGTCGAGATCGCCAAGGCGATCGGCGCCGGGGACGTCACCTTCTTCTCCAAAGTCGGCTACGGCGGCGGCGGTTCCTGCGCCACCCTCGCCCATCTCGCCGCCGCGATCGCCACCGGACAGGCGAGCGTCGGGGTGGCCTGGCGCTCCCGCAAACGCGGCAGCGGCCCGCGCCCCTGGAAGAACACCGCCGTCCAGCTTCCCACCCCCGGCCAGTGGACCCGCCCCTTCGGACTGCTCCGTCCCGCCGACGAGATCGGGATGCTGGCCCGCCGCTATATGCACGAGTACGGCGCCACCCGCGACCATCTCTTCAATGTCGCCCTCGCCTGCCGCAACCGGGCCAACCAGAACCCGGCGGCGATGATGTACGAACGACCCCTGACCCGTGAGATGTATATGACCTCGCGCTGGATCAGTGAGCCCCTCTGCCTCTTCGACAACTGCCTGGAGACGGACGGCGCCCTCGCCTGTGTCGTCGTCTCCGCCGAACGCGCCCGCGACTGCCGGCAGAAGCCCGTCTATCTGCACTCCGTCGCCCAGGGACTGCCCGCCCAGCACCACGGCATGGTCAACTACTGGAACGACGACCCGCTCACAGGACCCGCCTGGACGGCGGCCCGGCAGCTCTGGAAGACCGCCGACTTCGGCCCCCAGGACGTGGACGTCGCCCAGATCTACGACGCCTTCACCCCACTGATCCCCCTCTCCCTGGAGGGCTACGGCTTCTGCGGACGCGGCGAGGGCGCGGCCTTCACGGAGGGCGGCGCGCTGGAGATCGGCGGCAGGCTGCCGATCAACACCGCGGGCGGCGGGCTCTCGGAGGCGTACGTCCACGGCTTCAACCTGATCACCGAGGGAGTGCTGCAACTGCGCGGCGCCTCCACCGCCCAGGTACCCGGCGCGGCGACCTGCCTGGTCACGGCGGGCGAGGGCGTCCCCACATCGGCCGTACTGCTGAGGAGCTGACCGCCCATGACCCTTCTGTCGCCCGTCGTGGACGAGGACGGCGCGCCCTTCTGGGAGTACACGGCCCGGGGCGAACTGCGCGTCCAGACCTGCGGGTCCTGCGCCGAGCCGAGGTTCCCGCCGCGGCCGTGCTGCCCGCACTGCCAGTCCTTCGACTCCGACTGGCGCCGCGTCTCCGGGCGCGGCCGGATCTGGTCGTACGTCGTCCCCCACCCGCCGCTGCTCCCGGCCTACGCCGAACTGGCCCCGTACAACGCGGTCCTGGTCGAGCTGGCCGACGCGCCCCGGATCCGGCTCGCGGGCAATGTGGTGACCTCCGCCGACGCGCCCCTCGACTCGGTGGACCCGGCCCGGCTCCGGATCGGGGCCGCGGTCCGGGTCGCGTTCGCCCCGCCGGACGGACACGGGCTGTGCCTGCCGCGGTGGCTGCTGGAGCGGTCGTGACGGGCCCGGCGGCCGACGGGCCCGGGGTCCGGGTCGACCGGGACGGCGTGGCGGAGACCGGGGTCGCGGTCGTCGTCCTCGACCGTCCCGCGCGGCACAACGCGATCGACCTGGGGACGGCGGAGGCGCTGGCCGGTATCTGGCGCTCCTTCCGCTACGACGACACGATCCGCGCGGCCGTCCTGACCGGCGCGGGCACCCGCGCGTTCTGTACCGGGATCGACCGCTCCGCCGAGGTGCCGCAGCCGTCGTCCCCGTACAGCGTCGACGATCCGCTGCTGACGATCGGCCCCAAGGCGAACGACCTGTGGAAGCCGGTGATCGCCGCGGTGGAGGGCATGGCGTGCGGCGGGGCGTTCTACCTCATCGGCGAGTGCGAGTTCGTGATCGCGTCGCACGAGGCCACGTTCTTCGACCCGCATACGGCCTACGGCATGGTCAGCGCCTACGAGTCGGTCCTGCTGGCCCAGCGCATGCCGTACGGCGAGGTGGCCAGGCTCGCCCTGACCGGCACGGCGGAACGCGTCTCCGCGCGGCGCGCGTACGAGACGGGCCTGGTCTCCGAACTGACCGAGCCGGGCGGGGCGCGGGCGGCGGCGGTGCGGGTGGCGACGGTGATCGCCTCCCAGCCGACGGCGGCGGTCCAGGGCACGGTCCGCGCCCTGTGGTCCGCCCGGGAGCCCACACGCTCCCAGGCCCTGTCCCTCGCCCCCCACCTGGTGACCCTCGGCAACGCGACCGCGCCCGACCAATCCCGCCGCTTCGCCTCCCGCCGCGGTGACTTCCGGGTGCGGTGACGTGCCGTTGATGCCTGACGCGGAGTGCCGTCTTCCACCGTGGTGGGTTGCTCGCGCAGTTCCTCGCGCCCCCAAACCCTCCGGCTGCCCCGCCAAGGGGAGGTCAGGGGCGCGGGGAACTGCGCGACAAGCCCATGGCGGCGGGGAGTCGGCAATCCACACCGCGCCACCTACGGCGACTCACCGCACCCGGAAGTCACCCGCGGCGTCAGCGGGCGGCGGCGTACTGCCAGAACTCCTGGAGCAGGGGCGGGGCCGACGGGCCCGAGAGGGCGACCGTTGTCAGGAGGATCGAGATGGTGGCGGTCGAGGGGACCAGGTGCGCCGATGTGCCCGTGCCGCCGATCCAGCCGTAGCGGCCCGGGGTGTTCCACGGTTCGACGGGGTCCACGTCGACCGCGCCGCCGAAGCCCCAGCCCTGGCCGTCGAGGAACGCGGCACCGCCCGCGCGCTGGTCCGCCGTCAGATGGTCGGTGCGCATCAGGCTCACGGCGCCGGGGGTGAGGAGGGCGCGCCCGTCGGGGGCCCTGCCGTCGGCGAGGAGCATGCGCAGGAAGGCGTGCAGGTCGCCCGCCGTGGAGACCAGGCCGCCCGCGCCGGAGGGGAACGCGGGCTCATGGCTCCACATACCGTCCGGCGCGTCCCAGAGCAGCAGTTCCCCGGACTCCTTGCGCCGGTGGAGACCGGTGAGGCGGTCGACCCGGTCCTTCGGGACGCTGAAGGCGGTGTCGGCCATGCCGAGCGGGGCGAACAGCCGTTCCGTGAGGAACTCCGCGAAGGGGCGGCCCGCGGCCCGGGCGACCAGGACGCCCTGGATGTCGGATGTGGTGTTGTAGAGGAACCGCTCGCCGGGCTGCGCCAGCAGCGGGATCTTCGCCAGGTCGGCCAGCCACTCGTCCGGCGCCGGGACGCCGTCGGGCAGCGGCGGGGTCTGCCGCAGGCCGCCCGCGAGGGCACGGGCCGCGGGAAGGGAGAAGTCGTCGGGGTAGCCCCAACCGGCGCGGGCGGTGAGGAGGTCGCGGACGGTGATGGGCCGGTGCGCCGGTACGAGGTCGTCCACGGGCGCCTCCGGCACCCGGACGACCCGCGGCGCGGCCAACTCCGGCAGCCAGCGCTCCACCGGGTCGTCGAGCCCGAAGCGCCCCTCGTCCACGAGGAGCATCACGGCCGCCGCGGTCACGATCTTGCTGACGGACGCGATCCGGAAGACGGTGTCGGGGGCGATGTCCTCGGGGCCCCCGTCCGTCCGGCTGCCGACCGCGGCCGTCTCCACGGCGCCCGCCCCGGCCTCGTCGCCGCCGCGGGCGATCAGTCCGACGGCCCCGGTGACCTCCCCGCGCCGTACGGCCGCCGCCAGCAGGGCTTCGAGCCCGTCCTCCGTGGGTGTGCCGGTCATCGCCATCAGCCTTTCGTCCGCTCGCAGATCGTGCCGTCAGGGGGCCGTCGCCCCGGGGTCAGCGCCGTCCCGTCGCCGTCCCCTTCACCGCGTCCAGCGCGTATACGCAGCGGTCCTTGCTGCACGCGTACACCACTCCGTCGCGGACCACCGGCGAGCCGGTGATCTCGCCGCCCGTCGCCAGCTTCCACCGCAGCTGGCCGCCGGTCGCGTCCAGGGTGTACAGGACGTGGTCGGCGGAGCCGAAGTGGACCCGGCCGTCGGCGGCGACGGGCGCGCCGACGACCTCGCCGCCCGCGGCGAAGCGCCACAGCGGGGTGCCGGTGACGGCGTCGAGCGTATAGAGCGCGGAGCCGCTGCCGACGTGCACATTGCCGCCGGTGACCAGGACGGGTTCCACGGACTGGCGGGACTCGGTGGCGATCCGCCAGCGGTCCTTGCCGGTGGTGGCGTCGAGCGCGTACACCGTACCGAGGTAGTCCGCGAGATAGACCCCGCCGCCCGCGACGGCCGGGCCTGGGGCGAAGGCGGGCGGGGAGAGGAAGACCGCGGGGGACTCGAAGTGCCAGCGGACCCGGCCGGTGGCGATGTCGAGGGCGATGACACGGGTCCCGGCGGAGACGTAGACGAAGCCGTCGGCCGCCGGATGGACCCGGACGGGTACGTTTCCGCAGGACGCGGCGTCGCCGACGGGGTACGACCAGCGTTCCGCGCCGGTCCGGGACTCCAGCGCCCGCAGCCGCGCCTCCTTCCAGACGTACACGGTGTCCCCGGCGATCACCGGGCCGGCCTGCGCGGTCTCGAACTCGGACTGCGCGCCGATCAGCTCCCACAGCCGGTTGCCGGTGACCGCCTCCCAGGCCTGGACGCCGCCGCCGCGGGTGCCGGTGAGGACGGTGCCGCGGTCGGCCTGGAGGGAGTAGACCCATGACTCGGTGGAGAGCCGCCACCGTTCGCGGCCGTCGGCGGCGTCGAGGGCATAGAGGGTGGGCCCGTCGGAGGCGTGGATCCGGCCGCCGTCGAGGGCCATGGACCAGGCGACGTCCCGGGTCTTGAACTGGCGGCGCCCGGTACCCGTGTCGAGGGCGTGGATCTCGAACGAGGTGACGTACAGGAGGCCGCCGTCCACGATGGGCGTGCCCCACACGTCGTTCGACATCCGGAACCGCCAGGGCCGCCAGCGGCCCGTGCCGTCGGGGAGCAGGGACGGCGACGACGGGGTGGGCGCGGGCGGCCGGGCGGGCGCGGCCGGGGCGACGGGCGCCGGGGAGGTGCCGTTGAGGTGGTCGACCTGGGGCCGTACCACCCAGCCGGTGCCGGGCGGGGAGCCGGGCAGCGGCCCGAGGGCGTCGGCGATCCGCAGGCCGGGGCCGATGGGGGCGGCGACGCCGGGAAGCTGGACGGACGGGGTCGCGGGCGCCGGGGAAACGGCGGGCGCGGCGGCCCCGGTGCGCGGGTCGGCCGTGTGATTCCGCCGGGCCCATCCGGGGTCGCGGCGGGGCGGCCGGGAGGGCTGCGGCGGTACGGGGCGGGGCGCGCCCCGGTGCGCGGAGGCACCGACCGGATGGGCGTCGGGCGCCCCGGTGGGCGGCCTGGGCGCGGCGGCGGACGCGATGGGCGCCTGGGTACGGCCGACGCCGCGGCGCGCCTCGATCATCGCGACGGAGTGCCCCGGCAGCCACGCGGACGCCGTACCGCTGTCGTCGCCGCCGGAGGCGAAGAGATGGGGGGCGAGCTGGGCCTGGAGGTCCTCCGGTGTGGGGCGGCCCGCCGCGTCCATCCCCATGCAGGACTCGATGAGGGGCCGCAGCTCGGGCGGCAGGCCCTCCAGGTTGGGGCCCTCGCGCAGCAGCATGAACACGGTCTCGACGGGGTTGGCGCCGTGGAAGGGGGCGTGTCCGGTGGCGGCGAAGACGAGGGTGGAGCCGAGGGAGAAGACATCGCTGGCGCCGGTGACGCTGCGGGAGTCCCTGGCCTGTTCGGGCGACATGTAGGCGGGTGTGCCGACGGCGACGTTGGTCATGGTCAGCCGGGTGTTGGAGACGCCCGACGCGATGCCGAAGTCGATGACCCGGGGGCCGTCCTCGACGACGAGGACGTTGGAGGGTTTGAGGTCGCGGTGGACGAGCCCGGCGCCGTGGATGGACTGGAGTGCCTCCGCGATGCCCGCGGCGAGCCAGCGGACGGCCCGGGCGGGCAGCGGTCCGCACTCGTTGACTATCTCCTCCAGCGACGGCGCTGGCACATACGCGGTGGCCAGCCACGGCACGGCGGCCATGGGGTCGGCGTCCACGACGGCGGCGGTGTAGAAGCCGCTGACGGCCCGTGCCGCCTCCACCTCGCGGGTGAAACGGACCCGGAAGAGCTGGTCCTCGGCGAGTTCGGTCCTGACGGTCTTGATCGCCACCCGGCGGCCGGACGCCGACCGGGCGAGATAGACCAGTCCCATCCCCCCGGCACCGAGCCGGCCCAGCACCTCGAACGGACCGATCCGTCTCGGGTCGTGCTGCGTCAGCTGCTCCATCCCTGCCACCTCCCCGTACGGGCCCCGGCTCCTGCGGGCCCGTCCCTGCCGGCCCTGTGCGGCGTTCCACCGCCGAGCCCCGCGGCGATCGCGCAGAGCCGATTCTTCCTGTCGGAGGCGGCGGTGGCGAACCCGGGGGCGGATCGGGGTGTCTCACCCGGATCCGGGCACGCCGGGCAGGCCGGAACCGTAGCTTCCCGCATCCCCGTACCCCTCCCGCTCCGGCTCCTACCGCCGTTCTCGTACCCTTCCCGGCCCGTCCGCATCCCGATTGTCGGTGAGTACGACGATTCGTCCGCGCCCCGGACGGTCCAGGAGGGCCCCGGACGCCTTGGACGGCCCCGGGGGCGCCGCCCGGGGGCCGCCCTCGGCCCGGGTCCGGTGGGCGTCTTCGGAGCGGTCCGCGGAGCACAGGGCCCCACGATCCTTGACGCAGAAATGGACGAAGGAGGTGAGTCCGCCGGGGATCCCCCGAAGAAACTCGCCCACCTGGGCCTTTTCGATTCGAACGGATGATCCTTTCGGGGCCGCCGCGGGGTGCCCCGGGGCATGGCCGACGGGGGGCGCACCCCATTTGCAGTCGGCCGAATCGCGCGCCGATCACCCCTCGGTAAGCTGACGGCATGACAGGACAAGTACGCACTGTCGACGGCCGAGTGGCCGGACGACGCGGCCAGGCGACGCGGCAGAAGCTGCTGGACTGCCTCGGCGAGATGCTCAGTTCGTCGCCGTACCGGGACGTCAAGGTGATCGACGTGGCCCGGAAGGCGGGAACCTCCCCCGCGACCTTCTACCAGTACTTCCCCGATGTCGAGGGCGCCGTCCTCGAGATCGCGGAGGAGATGGCCAAGGAGGGCGCGGCCCTGACCGGACTGGTCGCCGGACGTTCCTGGGTCGGCAAGGCCGCCTGGCAGACGGCGGAGGAGCTGGTGGACGGCTTCCTCGACTTCTGGCGGCGCCACGACGCGATCCTGCGGGTCGTCGACCTGGGGGCCGCCGAGGGCGACAAGCGGTTCTACAAGATCCGTATGAAGATCCTGAACTCGGTCACCAACTCCCTCACGGAGGCGGTGAAGGAGCTTCAGGCCAAGGGCCGGGTCGACAAGGACGTCAGTCCGGCGGCGGTCTCGGGGTCCCTGGTGGCCATGCTGGCGGCGGTGGCTTCGCATCAGAAGGGCTTCACCACCTGGGGCGTGAAGCAGGCCGAGCTGCGGCCGAACCTCGCACTGCTGGTCCATCTGGGCATCACCGGCAAGAAGCCGCTGAAGTGATGCCGGTGGTCCGTAGGTGACGTACGTGCCGTCGTAGGTGACGTACGTGCCGTAACGGCACGACCTCCGCCCCACCCCCCACACCCCCGCATTCCCGTACCCCTGTGTGTCTCCCGGTGGCGCTTCCCCGCATACGCCGCCCCGGCCCCGGCGCGCTCGCCCGCGCCGGACACGCGCGCCGGAACGCGCCGTGAGCCGGAGCCCCCCCCGATGCCTCGGCTCGGATGTCTCGGCTCGGATATCTCAGCCCGCGGTGCCCGGCTTCGTACCCCAGATGTACAGGGCGTCGTCGACGTCCAGCAGGTCCCACAGCCCGGCCGCGTCCGCCAGCCGCAGATTGACGCAGCCCGCGGAGCCGCCCCCGTCGTAGAGGTTGTCGAGACGGCCGTGCAGCGCCTGTCCGCCGTCGAAGAACTGGGCGTACGGCATGGGCGCGTCGTCGTAGATGGTCGATACGTGGTCGCGGCTGCGCCAGTAGATCGCGTGCCAGCCGAGCCGGGTCTCCTCGGCGTCCCGGCCGGTGCGGATCGGCACCGGGTCGAAGACGACGCTCCGGTCCCGCTGCACCCACAGCAGTTGCCGGTCGAGGTCGACGCAGGTGACCCGGTAGGCGCGGACGGGGCAGTCGCCCTCCGCGTTGGGATTGGCGCGGGCCCTGACGGCGACCATCGTCCGGTACGTCTCCAGATCGGCGTAGCCGTCCGCCGGGTCGATGTCGTTGGCCGCCTGGAAGTTACGGATCGCCACGCAGTCCCCGGTGGACTGGGCGCCGTCCACGGGCCGCTTCAGATACTCCTCAAGGGCCCGCTGGTACGGCCCCGTACCCGCGGCGCATTCCACGGTGCGGACCCCGCCGGTCCCGGCCGTCCCGGCGCTCGCGGGGCCCGCGGCGGCGACCGGACCGGCCAGCAGGGCGGCGACGGCGATCCCCGCGACGGGGGCGATACGTCCCCGGGGCCGGGCGGCGGTCCCGGGGGTCCCTGTTCCGTCGTCGCGGGCTATGCCCGTGCGTTCGCCGTCGCGCTGCCCGGCCCGCTGCCGTATCTGCTTGCGTCGCATGCGGCACTCCGTCCTCGTGCGTCGACCCCCCTGTGTCCCCAGACCACAGTTATCAGCGGTGGTGCGTGCGCGCCCCGGGCGGTGGTCCGAAGAGGTGAAGGGCCGGCGGCGGACGGCACGTACAAGAGACACGCCGAGACACGCCGAGACACACGAAAGGAAGCGGACGGCCGGTGGTGTCCGGCCGTCCGCTTCCCCTGTCGGGTGTATCGGGTGTATCGGGTGCGAGTGGCGTACGGCGCGGACCGGTGGCCCGGCCGTACGCCACTCCGCTATGCGGTTGTCACTCCTTGCCCTTGCCGCCCTTGCCGCCCTTGCCCTTGCCGGGCTCGCCGCGCTTGTTGGCGATCTCGACGAGGACGGGCTGGTCGGCGTTCTCGGCCGTGATGGTGAAGGGGCCCTTCACCGGGTTCGCCGGCAGGACGTAGCCCTCGGGCACATCCGTCTCCAGCAGGTAGTACGTACCGAGTTCCAGCTCGTCGAAGGTGCAGACACCTTCGTTGTCCGTGGCGCAGCCCGGACCGACACGGGTGTCGGCGGGGGTGCCGTTCACCGGCCTGATCTGGAGACCGGCGACACCGTTGGTCTCCTCCCACAGTTCGAAGACGGCGCCTTCCAGGTCCTTGCCGTTCTTGGCGTCGGTCTTGTGGATCTCGATCTCGCCGGTGGGCGGGACCGGGGTCCGGGTGTTCTCGGCGGTGACCGTGACGCCCTGGGGGGCGTTCTGCTCGGTCAGGGTGACCGGGAAGACCGGGTTCGCCGGCAGGTCGTACCCGGGCGGGGCCTGGGTCTCCTGCCAGTAGTACTGACCGACCTCGACGGTCTCCGTGCACGTCCCGTTGGCGGGCGTCGTGCAAGGGGCGCCGACGGTCGTGTCGGGGTTGATGCCGATGGTCTGGAGACCGGGAATCCCGTTCGTCTCCCGCCACAGCTGGAACACCGCGCCCGCGAGCGGGGAACCGGTGACCGAGTCCGCCTTGACGACGGAGACGTCACCGCGGACGGGGGCCGTCCGGGTGTTCTCGGCCGTGACCGTGACGCCGCCCGGGATCTCGCCCTCCGTCAGGACGATCGGGAAGACCGGGTTCGCCGGCAGGTCGTAGCCCGCCGGGGCGGCCGTCTCACGCCAGTAGTACGTCCCCGGAACCACATCCCGGCTGCATCGACCGTTGGCACCCGTAGTGCACGACGGCGGAAGCAACGTGTCCGGGTTCGCCCCCGCGATCTGGAGACCGGGAACCCCGTTGGTCTCCTCCCAGAACTGGAAGACCGCGCCCGCAAGCGGGTCCCCGGTCTCCGAGTCCACCTTCACCACGGTGACCGGCGCCTCACCAGGCGGGGTCCTGACGTTGGTGGCGGTGACCGTGACACCCTGCGGCGCGTTCTGCTCGGTCAACGTGACCGGGAAGACCGGATTCAGCGGCAGGTCGTAACCCGGCGGCGCCGCCGTCTCCTGCCAGTAGTACTGACCAACCTCAACGGTCTCCGTGCACGTCCCGTTCGCAGGCGTCGTACACGGCGCACCGATAGTGGTGTCCGGGTTGATCCCGATGGTCTGGAGACCGGGAATCCCGTTCGTCTCCTCCCACAGCTGGAACACGGCACCGGCGAGCGGGTCGCCCGTGACCGAGTCCTCCTTCACCACCGAGACATCACCGGTGACCGGAGCGGTCGCGACGTTCTCGGCCGTGACCGTGACACCGCCCGGGATCTCGCCCTCCGTCAGGACGACGGGGAAGACCGGGTTGGCCGGCAGGTCATAGCCCGCCGGAGCGGCCGTCTCACGCCAGTAGTACGTCCCCGGAACCACATCCCGGCTGCACCGGCCATTGGCACCCGTCGTGCACGACGGCGGAAGCAACGTGTCCGGGTTCGCCCCCGCGATCTGGAGACCGGGAACCCCGTTCGTCTCCTCCCAGAACTGGAAGACCGCGCCCGCAAGCGGGTCGCCCGTCTCCGAGTCCACCTTCACCACGGTCACCGGCGCCTCACCCGGCGGAGTCCTGACGTTGGTCGCGGTGACCGTGACGCCCTGGGGGGCGTTCTGCTCGGTCAGCGTGACCGGGAAGACCGGATTCAGCGGCAGGTCGTACCCGGGCGGGGCCGCGGTCTCCTGCCAGTAGTACTGACCGACCTCGACCGTCTCCGTGCACGTCCCGTTCGCAGGCGTCGTGCAAGGGGCGCCGACGGTCGTGTCGGGATTGATGCCGGTCGTCTGCAAGCCCGGGATCCCGTTGGTCTCCCGCCACAGCTGGAACACGGCACCGGCGAGCGGGTCACCCGTGACCGAGTCCTCCTTCACCACCGAGACATCACCGGTGACCGGAGCGGTCGCGATGTTCTCGGCCGTGACGGTGACACCGCCCGGAATCTCGCCCTCCGTCAGGACGATCGGGAAGACCGGGTTCGCCGGCAGGTCGTAGCCCGCCGGAGCGGCCGTCTCCCGCCAGTAGTACGTCCCCGGGACCACATCCCGGCTGCACCGACCGTTGGCACCCGTCGTGCACGACGGCGGAAGCAACGTGTCGGGGTCCGCGCCCGTGGTCTGGAGACCCGGCACGCCGTTGGTCTCCTCCCACAGCTCGAACACGGCACCCGCGAGCGGGTCGCCCGTCTCCGAGTCCACCTTCACCACAGTGACGGGCGCCTCACCCGGCGGAGTCCTGACATTGGTCGCGGTGACCGTGACACCCTGGGGGGCGTTCTGCTCGGTCAGCGTGACCGGGAAGACCGGATTCAGCGGCAGGTCGTAACCCGGCGGCGCCGCCGTCTCCTGCCAGTAGTACTGACCAACCTCGACGGTCTCCGTGCACGTCCCATTGGCGGGCGTCGTACACGGCGCACCGATAGTGGTGTCCGGGTTGATCCCGATGGTCTGGAGACCGGGAATCCCGTTCGTCTCCTCCCACAGCTGGAACACGGCACCGGCGAGCGGGTCGCCCGTGACCGAGTCCTCCTTCACCACCGAGACATCACCGGTGACCGGAGCGGTCGCGGTGTTCTCGGCCGTGATGCTGACACCGTCGGCCGCGTTCTCCTCGGTCAGTACCAGCGGGCCGAAGACCGGGTCCGCCGGGAGGTCGTACCCGGGCGGGGCCGCCGTCTCCTGCCAGTAGTACTGGCCGGTCTCGACGGTCCGGACGCACTCGCCGTTCGCGCCCGTCGTGCAGGGGGCGCCGATGGTGGTGTCCGGGTTGATGCCGGTGGTCTGGAGACCGGGGATCCCGTTCGTCTCCTCCCACAGCTGGAACACCGCGCCCGCCAGCAGGGCGCCGGTCGCGGCGTCCTCCTTGACGACCGTGACATCACCCGTGATGGGGGGCTCGGGGATCGCGACGTTCTCCGCCGTCACCGACACCCCTCCGGGGATGTCGTCCTCGGTGAGGGTGAGGGTGAAGACCGGGCTGGCCGGCAGCTGGTAGCCGGGCGGCGGGGTGATCTCCCGCCAGTAGTACGTACCGGCGACCACGTCCCGGGTGCACCGGCCCTCGGTGTCGGTCGTACAGTCCGGCGGGACGAGGGTGTCGGGCGTGGCGCCGGACGTCTGGAGTCCGGCGACCCCGTTCGTCTCGTGCCAGAACTGGAAGACCGCGCCCGCGAGCGGGGCGCCGGTCTCCGAGTCCACCTTCACCACGGTCACCGGGCCCTCGCCCGGCGGAACCGGGGTGCGGGTGTTGGTGACGTCGACGTTCACGCCCTGCGCCGCGTTCTCCTCGGTGAGGGTGAGCGGGAAGACCGTGACGGCGGGCAGGTCGTACCCGGGCGGCGCGGAGACCTCACGCCAGTAGTACGTACCCGTGGGCACGATCCTGGCGCACTCGCCGACCACGTCCGTGGTGCAGTCCGGCGGGAGCTGGGTGTCCGGGTCGGCGCCCGCGGTCTGGAGACCGGCGACGCCGTTGGTCTCCTGCCACAGCTCGAAGATCGCCCCGGGCAGCGCGGCGCCGGTGTCGGAGTCGGTCTTCTCGACGGAGATCTCACCCGTGACCGGGGTCCGGCTGTTGTCCGCCGTGACGGTGACTCCGGCCGGGACGTCGTCGGCGGTCAGGATGACGGGGAAGACGGGGTTGGCCGGGAGGTCGTACCCGGGCGGGGCCGCCGTCTCCTGCCAGTAGTACGTACCGGGCTGGACGGTCGTGGAGCACTGACCGTTCGCCCCGGTGACGCACGGGGAGCCGATCTGCGAGTCGGGCGAGGCGCCGGTGGTCTGGAGACCCGCTACGCCGTTGGTCTCCTCCCACAGCTGGAAGGTCGCGCCGGCGAGCGGGGCGCCCGTCGTCGCGTCCTCCTTGACGACCGTGACCGGCGCGGTCGGGACCACGACGGAGCAGTCCGGCAGATCGCCGTTGAAGGGGTAGGCGTGGAACTCCTGGCCACCGCCGCCACCCACGACGCTGGTGTGGGTGATGTTGCCGGTGGAGAAGAAGCGGCCGTTGGTACCCGGCAGGGTGACGGTCGTGTTCGACGCCTGGTTGCCGATCAGCACGCTGCCCTGGAACTGGCCGGTGCCGCGCAGGCCGACCGTGGCGGCGTCGGGGAAGTTCCACAGCAGCCGCTCACGGATCTGGTTGAGCGGGTCCGTGTCGAAGGGGCTGCCGCTGTAGGTGTTGATCGTGCGGTTGGCGCCCAGCACGTTCACGAGGACCGTGGCGTTGGCGGGGATGTTGTTGAAGACGAGCCCCTGCTGACCGCCGGAGGTCGACTGCATGTCGAAATTGACGTTGAAGACCTGGAGCGCGGAGGTGCCGTCACCGGTGAAGGTGGTCTGGCCGCCCTCGTTGACCGCCGTACCCGTGGCCGGGCGGCTGGCGCCGTCCTCGGTCCGCGCGTAGCACTGGCTGGCGCCGGTCAGCTCGTCGCGCAGGGCCGTGTAGGGGGCCGCCGCGTTGGGGTCCTGGACGACCGTGCCGGTGATGGTGCCGGACGCGGTGCCGGCGTGGCGTACGACGCCGCCGTCGGCGAGCAGGCTCTCGCCGGCCGCCACAGTGACGTTTCCGCCCGTGGTGAGGAAGTCGGTGCCATTGTCCGGGGGCACGCGCGAGCCCACCCCGACGATGCCGATGTTGTAGATGGAGCTGGCGCCCGCGACCTTGTCCTGATCGAAGTTCCCGAGGACGACGACCTTGCCCTCGGCCTCCGCCGCCCGCTCGCGAACGTTGAAGTTGCCGCCCGCGAAGATGTTGATGTTGTTGTCGCGGCCGGCGATGGGGCCGTTGTTGATCGGGGGGTACGGGTTCGGGCACGGCGGGGTGCCGGGGATGCAGGGGCCGAGACCGCCCGGCAGCGGCGCGCGGCGCAGCTGGGCCTTGTGCGGCTTGAGGGACCGCGGCTTGGCCTTCCCGGCCTTGTTCCCGGCCTTGCTCTTCCCGGCCGCCTTGTTCTTGGCGCCGCCGCTCTTGGTGGCCTCGGCGGCCTTCGCGCCCCGGGCGCCGTCGCCCCGGTCGCTCTCCTTCTCCGTACCGGACCCGGTCGACGCGTGGACCGTCGCCTCCGGGACCGGTGCCGCGAGCGCCGACGAGGCCATACCCGGCCCCAGCGCGAGCGCGGGTGCGGACGCCGCCAGGACTGCACAGGCGACGCCCGTCGTCCAGGAGCGTTGTCGCAGTCGCGCGAGAACTGCTCTCATCACATCGACTTCTCTCGTTAGGTGCGGAATGTCCCGTTAGGGGCCTCCATCCGACAGGCTGATCAGGGCGGCAGCCGGGGGCCCGGCGACACTCTTCGCAGGTCGCCCGGAAAGATCCGACAATCACCCTCCGGTGTGAGCGGGAGTGGACCCGGTGGCGGTAGCGGGGCAGCGGCGCGGAGCGGGGAAGTCCCATGGATATTCGTCGGGATATTCGTTGGCGCGACGGGGCACCCGAGAGGCAGGCTCGGCCGGGGTGCGACGACCGCGACCGCGACTGTCCGTCCACCCGGTTCCGCGCCCCGGTTCCGTGCCTCCGCCTTCGACAAGCCTTCGATGACGTCTCCGATACGTCCCTGATCCGTCTTTGATCCGTCTCCGATACGTCTTCGATCCGACCGGGAACGACTCCATATGCCCCAGCCCGCGCCTCTCGACGCCGACGCCGTACGCCGACTGCTCGCCCTCGACGGCACCCCCGTCCGCCCGGTCGCGGAAGGGGGCGAGCACGCGACCTGGCTCATCGGTGACGACCGGGTCCTGAGACTGGCGACGGACGAGGACGTGACCCGGCGTCAGCGCCGAGAAGTCGCCCTGCGGGACGCCCTGCGGCCCCGGCTGCCGGTGCCCGTCCCCGGGAGCACGGCGGCGGGCGAGTGGGCGCCGGGGCTCTCGTACACCGTGGACACCCTGCTCCCGGGGCGGTCCGCCGAGGTACGGCCGGTGTCGGGCGCCGGGGAACTGGACCTGTCCGGGATGCTCGCGGCACTGCGGTCGTACGACCCCGCCGCCGCGCCCGGGATCGCCCTGCCCCCGGAGCCCGTACGGGACCCGGCCGGTCTCGGGGACCGGGCGCTGGCCGCGGCCCGGCTGCTGACGGCCGACCGCTCCCTGGACGCCGGGCTGGTCCGGCGGCGACTGGCCGGGGCCCCGCCGCCCGCCGACCCGGACTCGGCCGTCCTCCTCCACAACGACCTCAAGGGCGAGCATCTGCTGATCGGCGACGACGGCGGGATCACCGGAGTCCTGGACTGGACGGACGCGGCGCTCGGGGATCCGGCGGAGGACATCGCGGGACTCGCGATCGCCATCGGCGCCCCCGCCGCGGTACGGGCCTCGGCGCTCGCCTCCTACGGTCCCGACATCTGTCTGCGGGGCCTGTGGCTGGCCCGCTGCGACACACTGATCCGGCTGGCGGACCGGCTCCACGGCTCCGACGACAGCCCGCTGCCCCTGCTCCGCACCCAGCGCCGCCGCGCCTGGCAGCTCACCCCGCTCGACCTCTGAGCCTCGCCCCTCGGTCCCGTTGTCAGTGCCGTGGTGCACTATCGGAACGACGGACCGAACGGCACGGCGGAGGGCGGGGCGGCGCGATGGCGATCACCAACGAGAAGGTGTCGGGACATTCCTTCCTGGAGGGCTTGCGCGGGGATTCGTACTTTCCGGAACACCTGGTCGACAAGGGCCGGGCCATCCTGCGGGACCTGTGCGAGCGCATCGAACGGGACCGCCCGGCGGACCTCCCGGCGCTCTACGCCCTGACGGAGCCTGCGACGGAGCGCTTCAACGCGCTCAACGAGGAGCTGTGGGCGGCGGGAAGCGAGATCGAGACGGTGGCCCGCGACGAGATAGCCGTGAACTTCCACTTCGTCGCCACCGCGTACGGCTTCCCCCAGGCCGACATGGAGGACCTGGTCGCCGCCCGCGACTGGTAACCCCCAGGGCTGTTGGGGGCGCGAGGAACTGCGCGACAAGCCCACGACGGCGCGCGGTCGGCACTCCACGGCACCACCCACGTCGAGACACCGCGCCCTACCCACCCGCGGTACGGGTCAGCCGGAAGACCCTCAGCTCCCGCTCAGTACGGCGCTCGTACGCGCCGTAGGGCGGCCAGAACACCAGCAGCCTCCCCCACGCCACGGCCCGCTCCTCCCCCGTCAGCAGTTCAGCCCGGACCGCGATGTCCTGCCCCCGCCAGCTGACGGCCGCATCCGGGTGGGCGATGAGGTTCGTGGTCCAGGCCGGGTGCGCGGGCCGGCCGAAGTTGGAGCCGACGAGGATCCACGCGTCGGCGTCGGGCTCGTGGAGTGCGGCGAGGGGGATCGTCCGGGGCAGGCCCGTCCGCGCGCCCCGGGCGGTGAGGACGACCCCGGGGAGGAGGCTCGCGGAGAGGAGGACCCGCCCCCGGGTGAGGCGGTGGACCGCGCGGTCCACCGCGGGCACCACATGGGGCCCGACCTTCAGAAAGGCGGAGGACGCCGACATCCGCTGGACCGCGCGCAGGATCGCCGTACGGCTCATTCGGCTCGGACCTCCTCCGGGTCTTGGGCGAACAGTCCTGACCGGTCGGCCGCGTGGGCCCGCAGCCGGTGGACGGGGCCGAACAGCAGCTCGTCGGCGGCCGCCCGTTTGAAGAACAGATGCGCGTCGTGCTCCCAGGTGAAGCCGATACCGCCATGCAGCTGGACGGTCTCCGCCGCGACCGTCCGCAGCGCCTCCAGCGCCTGGGCGAGGGCGAGGCCCGCGTCCTCCGGTCGCCCGGCCGCCCACGCGGCGGCCGAGCGGGCCGACCCGACCGAGACATAGAGATCCGCGAGCCGGTGTTTGACTGCCTGGAAGGAGCCGATGGGCCGCCCGAACTGTTTCCGCGTCCGTACATGGTCGATGGTGCGTTCCAGAGCGCTCTCCGCCGCGCCGACCGCCTCGGCGGCGACGAACGCGGCGGCCCGGGCGCCCGTCTCGGCGAGCGCGGCGACGACCGGCGCCCCGTCCTCCCCGGCGGCGACCCCACCATCGCCCTCAGCGCCGCCCCCGGGGCCGAGCAGCTCCGCCGGGCAGTCGCGCAGTTGGACCCCGGCCTGGGGGCGGGTCTCGTCCAGTACGGTCCTGCGGACCCGGGTCAGGCCGGGCGCGTCGGCGCGGACGAGATAGAGGAGCGTCCGGCTGCGCGGGTAGCCGCCGGTGTGCGCGGCGACCAGCAGCAGACCGGCGCTGTGACCGTCGAGCACCTGGTCCGTCTCGCCGTACAGCGACCAGGCGTCATCCGCCCGCCGGGCCTGGACGCCTCCGGCGCGTCCGCCACCCGCCCAGCCCCCGTCGCCCGGGGTCTCGGCGAGGAGCCCGAGCGCCGTGGCGAGCGCCCCGCCGGGTACCGCGAGGGCGCAGGTCAGGGAGCCGTCGGCGATACGGGGCAGCAGCGCGGCCCGCTGGGAAGGCGTGCCGAGCCGGGCCAGCAGCGGGGCGGCGAGTGCGGCGGTGGCGAGCAGCGGGGACGGGACCAGGAAGCGCCCGGTCTCCATTCCGGCGGCGGCCAGTTCGGGCAGCCCGCATCCGACGCCCCCGTACTCCTCGGGCAGGGCGAGTCCGGGCAGGCCGAGCCGTTCGGAGAGGGTGCGCCACAGTTCGGGGTCGTATCCCGTCGCGGTTCCCACGGCCGCCCTGACCCGCGCAGTGTCGGACCGTTTCGCGAGCAGTTCCCGGAGGGTGCGCCGGATCTCCGCACGGGTGACGGCGGCGCCGCCCTCGGGGTCCGTATCCGTGGGCGCAGACGTGTCCGTATCCGCGCGCGCAGACGTGTCCGTGTGCGCAGGCGTGCCCATGCGCGTAGGCGTATCCATGTCCATGGAGACTCCACTTCTGACGGGCCGTCATATTAGAACCGCTCACCCCGGATGGACACCCCTCTGCCCGGGCTCCACCATCTGATGTACCGTCAGAAACATGACCGCCACCCCCACCGCCGCCTTCCGCGCCCCCGGCCGTTCGCGCGGGGTCGCCGTCGTCGGAGTCGCCCTGTCGGAGTGCGGCCGGGTCGACGGGCCCACCCCCTACGCCCTGCACGCCCAGGCCGCCCGCAGGGCGCTGGCCGACTCGGGGCTCGACCGTTCGGTGATCGACGGCTTCGGCTCCGCCGGGCTCGGCACCCTCGCGCCGGTCGAGGTCGCGGAGTATCTGGGGCTGCGGCCCCGCTGGGTGGACTCCACCTCCGTGGGCGGCGCGACCTGGGAGGTGATGGCCGCGCACGCCGCCGACGCCATCGCGGCCGGGCACGCCAACGCCGTTCTGCTGGTGTACGGCTCCACCGCGCGCGCCGACATCCGCGCCCGGCGCCGTACCGGCGACCTCTCCTTCGGCGGCAGGGGCCCGCTCCAGTTCGAGGTGGCGTACGGGCACACCCTGATCGCCAAGTACGCGATGGCGGCCCGCCGCCATATGCACCAGTACGGCACGACGCTGGAGCAGCTCGCCGAGGTGGCCGTCCAGACCCGGGCACACGCGGCGCGCAACCCGGAGGCCATGTTCCGTACCCCGCTCACCGTGGACGAGGTCCTCGACGGGCCGATGATCGCGGACCCGTTCACCAAGCTGCACTGCTGTATCCGCAGCGACGGCGGCTGCGCGGTCCTGCTCGTCGCCGACGAGTACGTACCCGACTGCGCGAAGCCGCCCGTGTGGGTCCTCGGGACCGGTGAGTACGTCTCCCACGCCACCATGTCCGAGTGGGAGGACTTCACCGTCTCCCCGGCCGCCGTCTCCGGGCGGCTGGCCTTCGAACGGGCCGGGCTCTCCCCCGCCGAGATGGACATCGCCGAGATCTACGACGCCTTCACCTATATGACCCTGGTGACACTGGAGGACCTCGGGTTCTGCGCCAAGGGCGAGGGCGGCGCGTTCGTCGGGAACGGCCGGATCGGTCCCGGCGGCGAGCTGCCCGTGAACACCGACGGCGGCGGGCTCTCCGCCTGCCATCCGGGAATGCGGGGGCTCTTCCTCCTGGTGGAGGCGGTACGCCAACTCCGCGGCGACGCGGGCCCGCACCAGGTCCACCGCCCGGACGGGGCCGCGCCCCGGCTGGCGGTGGCGTCCGCGACGGGTGGGTGGTTCTGCTCGTCGGCGACGGTCGTCCTCGGCCGCGACTGATACCCGCGACGCGGGGGCTTCTGGGACGATCGGCCCATGACCATCCCGCCGTCCGCCTCCGTACCCGACCGGGCCCAGGAGGAGTTCCGCACACTCCTGCACGCCCAGCGCGTCTGGGAGCAACCGCTGCCCTCCTTCGACCCGGACGAGGCGCCCGGGGCACCGCTGCCGCTGTTCCACCGCTGGTTCGCGGAGGCCGTCGCGGCGGGGCAGTCCGAGGCGCACACCATGTCCCTGGCGACGGCGGGCGAGGACGGCGCGCCCGATGTACGGATCGTGATGCTGCACGACGCCGACGCGCGCGGCTGGCACTTCGCGACCCATGCCACGAGCGCGAAGGGCCGGCAGCTGGCCGCCCGCCCGGACGCGGCGCTCTGCTTCTACTGGCCGGTGCAGGGGCGCCAGGTCCGGATCCGGGGCCTGGTCGCGGCCGCGGACGCCGCGGAGAGCCTGGCCGATCTGCACGCCCGGTCCACGGGCGCGCTCGCCGCGGCCCTCACCGGGCGGCAGAGCGAGCCGCTGCCCGACCTCCCGACCCTGGCCGCGGCCTCCCGCGCCGCGTGGCACCGGGCCGAAACGGAGCCCGAAGCACCGGTCCCGACCTGGACCCGGTACGTCCTGACCCCGTCCGACGTGGAGTTCTTCCAGGGCGACGCGACCCGCCGCCATATCCGCCTCCACTACCACCGCGCCCCCTCAGCGGCCTGGCACCGCACACTCCTGTGGCCCTGAGCCCGGAAGGGGTCCCGGCTCGCGGAAGACCGGGATCCTGAGGGGAGGCTCGGCGCGGAACGCGAGGGTCAGTGGCATGCCGATCCACAGGCGGTCCGGCGCGCAGTCCACCACCTCCGTCATCATCCGCACCCCTTCCGCGAGATCCACGACCGCGGCCGTGTACGGGACTCGTTCGCCGAACGGCGAAAGGTCGTTGCGGTGGACGACGGACCAGGTATAGAGCGTCGCGCGGCCGCTCGCCCGCTCCCAGGCGACGTCGTCGCTCCAGCAGTGCGGGCAGAGTTCGCGCGGGTAGTGGTGCGGCCGCCCGCAGGCGCCGCAGCGGCGGATCAGCAACACCCCGTCCGCCGCCGCGTCCCAGTACGCGCGGGTGAAGTCATCGATATCGGGCACCGCCGCGGACATCTGGCGGCCCTCCTCTCCTCGTCTCCCCCACCATCCAATTGACGACTCGTCACTTCAAGACCTCGACCACAAGCGCGCACAAAACGCGCGGGACACGGACCCACTCGATCCCGAACGAACACCACCGTTCCCGCGTGATCAATTCGCAATCGATTCCCTTCTTGACTGAGACCCATCAAGTGACCACGCGATTACGCTCACGCATCATGGACATCGACCGCACCGCGGACCTGCCCGTCTATGTCATCGGGGGCGGCCCCGCCGGTCTCGCGACCGCCGCGGCCCTGCGCGAACGGGGCGTACGCGCGGTCGTGCTGGAGAAGTCCCCGGCGGTCGGCGCGTCCTGGCGCGGGCACTACGACCGGCTGCGGCTGCACACGCCCCGGCGGCTGTCCGGGCTGCCGGGGCTGCCGCTGCCCCGGGCGTTCGGGCGGTGGGTATCGCGGGCCGACATGGTCCGCTATCTGGAGAAGTACGCCGCATTCCATGAGCTGGAAGTCGTCACGGGCGTCGAGGTCACCCGGGTCGAACCCGCCCCGCCGGCGACCCCGGGCGGACGGCCGGGCTGGCTGCTCCACGCCACCGGCGGCCGGCGGCTCACCGGGCGCGCGGTCGTCGTCGCCACCGGCTACAACCACACCCCGCGCCTGCCCGACCCGCCGGGAACGTCCTCGTACAACCGGCCCTTGATCCACGCGAGCGGCTATCGCGACGCCGCGCCGTACGCGGACCGGGACGTGCTCGTCGTGGGCGTGGGCAACACGGGCGCCGAGATCGCGGTCGATCTGGCCGACGGCGGTGCGGCGCGGGTCAGGCTCGCGGTCCGCACACCCCCGCACATCGTGCGCCGCAGCACCCTGGGCTGGCCGTCGCAGCGCAGCGCGATCGCGGCCCGGCGGCTGCCGGTGTTCCTGGTGGACCGGCTGGCGCGGCTCCAGGCGGCGGTCGCGGTGCCCGATCTGGCCGCGTACGGGCTGCCGCGTCCTGAGGCGGGGCTCTACACCCGGGCGAGACAGGGCGCGATACCGGTACAGGACGTGGGCCTGGTGCGGGCCGTACGCGCGCGGAAGGTGGAGCCGGTCGCGGCGCTGGAGTCGTTCGACGGGGACGAGGTCGTACTCGCCGACGGTTCGCGGATCTCACCGGACGCGGTGATCGCGGCGACGGGTTACGAGCGGGGTCTGGAGAAGATGCTCGGCCATCTCGGTGTCCTCGACGCCCTGGGCGGGCCGCGGGTACGGGGCCGGAGCTGTCCGGCCGGCGCGCCGGGTCTCTACTTCACCGGCTTCACCAATCCGATCTCCGGCATGCTGCGGGAGATCGCTCTCGACGCCCCGAGGATCGCCGGGGCCGTCGCCCGGCACTGAGCCGTTGGGCCGCCATGGGCCACTACCGGGCCACCGTGGGCCGCCGGCCACCGGGCCGCTGGCCCTGAACTACCGGGCCCTGCACTGCCGGGCCCTGAACTACCGGGAATCCGTCGGACGCGCGCGGGTTTCGCCTTCACCGCGCGTTCCTGGACGCTCCCGAAGCGTTCCCGGGACACTCCCGGGCGGGTGACGATGTGTGCGACGTACGAGCTGAGTGTCCGGCGCCGGCCGCGTCCGGTCACCGGTCCTCTGCTGTACCGCGCGGTCAGGCGCGGCTGTGCGTCACCACGGTCGTCGGGCTACGACTACCGTCGGCAGCCGGGCTCCCACTCCGGGTCGACCCCGGCCGCGCCGGGCTCCCAGTCGGGGTCGAACGACGTCGCGAAGACCCCGCCCACGTCCTTTCCGGCCAGCGCCGGGACAGCGGGTCCGTTCAGCACACTCATACCTTTCCCTCCGGATTCGTCGCAAGGGTGTGACCATGCGCCATCCGGCGGCCCCCACCCCGTTGTTGTCAGCCTGGGCATCGTACGTGAGAGCGAATCATCACCTCTCCCTATTACGGCGCAGCTCAGCGCCGTCCACCGGGTCGGCCGCGGGGCCGGGGAACCGCAACGGCCGGAACTGGTGTGACCACAGGGACCCCTGGGACAGCACCGAACGGCAGCCCACCGGGCACTCACCGGCCGCCGGACGATATGACGCACGGTCGACTTCAGGCCATCGGTTCGCCACGGTTCGACCGCCCGGGATCCACGGGGCCGCAGGCACCGGGCGAGTGTGAGGCCGGACACATCAGTCCGAATATCGGCGTCTGACGACCGGAGGCCGAGGGTAAAGAAATGGCAAGGGTCACACAGAGCGTGATGGCACCGCCCTTTCCCTGCACGCCTGTTCCTGACATGGCGTCAGGTCGCTAATCTGACTATGCGTCAGTTAAGGGTCGGCGAGAAAGCCCGAGGCAGGTGCGCGCCCGGCGCACCCGACGACCCGGCCCGACCCCATCCGACACAGCAATGAGTCAGGACAACGAGCAGGAGCGGGGCTCACCGATGCTTGGATCTACTCACGGCACCCTCACCTCCGACCTCCGTGCGCGCGTCGTCGCCTGCGGGGAGCACCCCCGCGACGCCGTACACGACAGCGCGTCCGTCACCGCGTCCGCCGGGGACAGGGACGTCAGCGGTCGCCCCCTGTACGCGCCGGTGCCCGACCTCGACCGCTTCTTCCGCCCGTCCTCGGTCGCCGTCGTCGGGGCCTCCGACGCGGAGGGCCGCCCGAACACCGGTATCACCCGCCGGCTGATCGCCTGGGCGGAGCGGATGGGGACCCGGCTGTATCCGGTGCACCCCACGCGCCGGGAAGTCTTCGGGCTCCCGTGCGTCCCGCGCGTCGGCGATCTGCCGGAGCCGGTCGATCTCGCGGCGCTGCTGGTCGGCGATCCGCTGCCGCTGATCGGCGAACTGGCGGAGGCCAAGGTCCGGTTCGCCGTCGCCTTCGCCTCGGGTTACGCGGAGACCGGCGACGAGGGTGCGGCGGCCCAGGTCCGGCTCGCCGCCGCCGTGGAGCGCGCGGGGATCCGGCTCCTGGGCCCCAACACCAATCTCAACGCCTTCGAGGAGTTCCGCGACGACCTCGAAGGACCGGCCATCGCCCTGATCACCCAGTCCGGCCACCAGGGGCGGCCTGTCTTCACCCTCCAGGAGCTGGGCATCCGGCTCTCCCACTGGGCGCCCACGGGCAACGAGGCCGATCTGGAGACCGCCGACTTCATCTCGTACTTTGCCGAACGGCCGGAGGTCGGTGCCATCGCCTGCTACGTGGAGGGGCTCAAGGACGGCCGCTCCTTCCTCCTCGCCGCCGACCGGGCGGCCCGGCGCGGGATCCCGGTGGTCGCCGTCAAGGTCGGCCGTACGGAGACCGGGGCGCGGACGGCCGCGTCCCACACCGGCAAACTCACCGGCGCCGACCAGGTCGTGGACGCGGCGATGCGGCAGTACGGCGTCATCCGGGTCGACGGTCTGGATGAATTGCAGGACACCTCGGCCCTGCTGGCACGGGCGCGCAAACCGCTCGCCGACGGTGTCGCGGTCTACTCGATCTCCGGCGGCACCGGGGCCCACTTCGCCGATCTGGCGACCGCCGCGGGGCTGCGGCTGCCCCGGCTCTCCGCTGCGAAGCAGTCCGAACTGCACCAGTGGATCCCGGAGTATCTGCATGTGGCCAACCCCGTGGACAACGGCGGCCATCCGGTCGGCGACTGGCGCGGCCGGAAGATCATCGACGCGATTCTGGCCGACCCGGACGTGGGGGTTCTGATCTGCCCGATCACCGGCCCCTTTCCGCCGATGAGCGACCGGCTGGCCCGGGATCTGGTGGACGCGGCGGAGGAGACGGAGAAGCTGGTGTGCGTGGTGTGGGGCTCCCCCGTCGGGACGGAGGCGGCCTATCGGGAGACCCTGCTGGGCTCCTCCCGGGTCGCCACCTTCCGCACTTTCGCCAACTGTGTCACCGCCGTCGGCGCGTATCTGGACCACCACCGCTTCACCACCGGCTACCGCTCCCCCTTCGACGAGGCGCCGCGCACCCCCTCCCCGTCGTTCCGCAAGGCGGGGGCGCTGATGAAACCGGGCAGCCGGCTGAGTGAGCACGCGGCCAAGCAACTGCTGCGCGCCTACGGCATACGGGTCCCGCGCGAACAGCTGGTCACCAGCGCGGCGGCGGCGGTCCGCGCGGCCGGTCAGGTGGGCTATCCGGTGGTGATGAAGGCATCCGGCAGCAGCCTCGCCCACAAGACCGAGCTGGGTCTGGTCAAGATCGGGCTGACCTCGGCGAGCCAGGTCAGGGACGCCTACCGGGAGCTGACCGACATCGCCCGCTACGAGGGCGGCGATCTCGACGGCATCCTCGTCTGCCAGATGGTCGAGCAGGGGGTGGAGATGGTCGTCGGTGTCAGCCGGGACGACCTCTTCGGCCCCACGGTCACCGTCGGGCTCGGCGGCGTCCTGGTCGAGGTGTTGCGGGACACCGCCGTCCGCGTCCCGCCGTTCGGCGAGGGCCAGGCCCGCGCCATGCTGGCCGAACTGCGCGGCCGGGCCCTGCTGGACGGGGTGCGCGGCGGGCCGCCGATGGATGTGGACGCCCTGGTGGAGGTGGTGCTGCGGGTCCAGCGGATGGCGCTGGAGCTGGGCGACGACCTCTCCGAGCTGGACATCAACCCGCTGATGGTCCTGCCGCGCGGTCAGGGCGCGGTGGCACTGGACGCACTGGCGGTCTGCCGGTGAACACCCTTAAGGCACCGGACGCACCGGACGCACCGGACGCACCGGACGCACCAGACGCACGGGAGGCACCGCAGACGCCCGATGTGCTCCACCGGGTGGAGAACGGGGTCCTGTGGCTCACCCTCAACCGCCCCGACGCCATGAACGCGCTCACCCTCGGCCAGCGCGAGCGGCTGATCGCCCTGCTGGCCGACGCCTCCGCCGACCGGGCCGTCCGGGCGGTCGTGATCACCGCGACGGGCAAGGCTTTCTGCGCGGGTGCCGACCTGCGGGGCGGCGCGCCCGCGGGCGAGCGGGTGGCCGGGGACGTGGCACGGCTGATCCGGCGCGGTGCGCAGCGCTTCATCGCGGCGGTCATGGACTGCGAGAAGCCGGTGATCGCGGCGGTCAACGGCACGGCGGCGGGCCTGGGCGCGCATCTGGCCCTCGCCTGCGATCTGGTGATCGCCGCGGAGGAGGCCCGGTTCATCGAGGTTTTCGTCCGCCGGGGTCTGGTCCCCGACGGCGGGGGCGCGTATCTGCTGCCCCGGCTGATCGGCCCCCGGAAGGCCAAGGAGCTGATGTTCTTCGGCGACGCCCTGGGGGCGGTCGAGGCGGAGCGCCTGGGCCTGGTCAACCGGGTGGTCCCGGCGGCCGCTCTGGAGAAGACGGCGCGTGAGTGGGCCGAGCGGCTGGCCGGGGGCCCGACCCGGTCGATAGCCCTGACCAAGCAGTTGGTGGATCAGTCCCTGGAGTCGGACCGGGCCGCGGCGTTCGCGGCGGAGGCGGCGGCCGTGGAGCTGGCGATGACGACGTACGACGCGAACGAGGGGGTGACGAGCTTCCGGGAGCGCCGCGCCCCGGGGTACGAGGGCCGTTGACACCGGGACGGGCGTCACGGCCTCGGGGGCTATGGCGCGGCCAGGACCGCGAAGGCGATGACGACGGCGCTCAGCCAGACCAGGGCGAGGCCCCAGAGCCAGGGGGCGAGCCGGATCCGGGAACCGGCCGGGCGGCCCGGGCGGTCGGCCCGGTCCGCGCGGGCCGTGACGAGCAGCGGCAGTACGGCGGAGAGGCAGACCAGTGCCCAGGCCAAGGGGTAGACCGACGGGCTGTCGACGACGAACGGCACGGCGTACAGCGCCCCGAGCCCCAGCACGCCCCCGGCGCGCCACCACCGTACGAACCCGCCCCGCCGGCCCACGGCCCAGTCGGCGAGGGCCAGCACGGGCAGGACGTACGCCAGGCTGATCAGCGCACCGGAGACGAACACGACGGGGGGCGCGTAGACGAGCAGGACCATCGCCAGCGTCACGGTCATCGAGATGCCCTCGGAGAACCCCATGATCAGCGTGCCGGACACCAGGACGACGGCCATTTGCGCGACGGCGCAGGCGAAGGCGGCGCCCGACAGCCTCAGATCGCGCTGGGTGTACGGCGCGGAGCGCGACGACAGCGACGAGACGGACATCCGACGACGACCCCCTGTTCGGACGGGGACCCGGAGCCGGGAACCCCTCGTCGAGGACGATACGCCCGCCGACCGGGCCCGCTCACTCGCCCTCGCCTCGTCCGGCACCTTCCTATCTGACATACCGTCAGCTTCAATGGGGGAATGATGGGACACGCAGGCATGGCCGCCACCGCCGTCCGCTATCTGCGGTCCGCGGGAGCACCGACCACCGCGGGCCCGGCGACGGCCCCGGAGGCGTACGAGAAGCATCCCCGGGCCGAGCTGCGGGCGGTACGGGACGGCGAGCGCGCGCCCGTCGACGGTACGGAGTTCCGCCGGGTGCTGGGGCGGTTCGCCAGCGGGGTCACCGTGATCACCGCACGGGACGAGGAGGGGCCCACCGGGTTCGCCTGCCAGTCGTTCTCGTCGCTGTCGCTCGATCCGCCGCTCGTGGTGTTCATGGTCGGCCGGTCCTCCAGGACCTGGCCCCGGATCGCCCGTGCCGGGGTCTTCTGCGTCAATGTCCTCGGCGAGACCCAGGACGGGCTGTGCCGGGGGTTCGCGGTCAGCGGCGGCGACAAGTTCGCCGGGGTGGCGCACCGGCCCGCGCCGGTGACCGGGGCACCGCTGCTGGACGGAGTGTCGGCCTGGGTGGACTGCGCGGTCCACGCCGTGCACACCGGCGGCGACCACCTCATCATCGTCGGCCGGGTCGAGGCCCTCGGGACGGCCGGGGACGGGGACCCGCTGATCTTCCACGGCGGACGGTTCCGGCGGCTGGAGAGCTGACCCGCGGGGGTCACCGGGGCCGGAGACCCCCGGCACACGAAAACGGGATGCTCCGGGCAGCCGGTCCCGCCTATCGTCGGTCCCATGGAACCGCTCACCGATCAACAGATCCGTTCGTCCTTCGTGAACTGTACGAAGGGGGAGGCCAAGCGGCTCCGGCTGCCGACGGACTTCGGTGACACCTCCTGGGCCGATCTCGACTTCCTCGGCTGGGTGGACCCGGGCGCGCCCCAGCGCGCGTATCTCGTCCTCCCCGGGGGCGTCCTCCCCGGGCCGGGCGCCGAGACCCCGCTCGGGCTGAGCCTGCGGGTGCCCGGCAGCGGCAACACCAGCGCGTTCAAATCCAGTATGTGCAATATCTGCCTCACCGGTCACGCCTCGTCCGGTGTCTCCCTCCTCGTCGCGCCGCTCGCGGGCCCGCGCGGCCGTGAGGGCAGCACGGTCGGCGTCTACTTCTGCGCCGATCTCGCCTGCTCCCTCTATATCCGCGGCAAGCGGCAGCCGAAGCTGCGGACCCGGCAGCACGAGGAGAGCCTCACGGCGGAGGAGAAGACGACCCGGCTGTACGGCAACCTCGGCGCGTTCGTCGCGAAGGTCCTGGCCGACTGAGCGCCTGCGCACCTGAGCCCCTGAACGCCTGAGGCCCCCCGACGACCCTAAGCCGCACCCGCCGGGGCCCGCTCGCCCGCCCTGCGGCGGATCACCAGGGCCATCAGCGCCGCCATCGCGCAGAGCGCCCCGGAGGCGTACCAGACCACGTCGTACGAGCCGAAGGCGTCCCGCGCCACCCCGCCCGCAAAGGCCACCACACCCGCCCCGATCTGGTGCGATGCCAGCACCCAGCCGAAGACGATGGCGCTGTCGTCGCCGTAGTACTCCCGGCAGAGCGCGATCGTCGGCGGAACGGTGGCGACCCAGTCCAGTCCGTAGAAGACGATGAAGAAGATCATCGAGGGTTGGACGGACGGCCCCAGCAGCATCGGCAGGAACATCAGGCTCACACCACGCAGGGCGTAGTAGACGGCGAGCAGCCGCCGCGCCTCGTAGCGGTCGGTGAGCCAGCCGGAGAAGATCGTGCCGATGACGTCGAAGACGCCGATCACCGCGAGCAGCGACGCCGCCGCCGTGATCGCCATCCCGTGATCGTGGGCGGCCGGTATGAAATGGGTCTTGACCAGGCCGTTGGTGGTCGCCCCGCAGATCGCGAAGGTTCCGGCGAGCAGCCAGAAGGGGCCCGTACGCGCGGCGTCGACCAGTACCGTCACCGCGCGCCGCGCCGCGCCCTTCACCGGCGGCGGCTTGGGCGTGACGCTCTCGGCGCCGTAGGCGGGGATTCCGATGTCCGCCGGGTGGTCCCGCAGCAGCAGCCAGACCAGGGGGACGACGGCGAGCGCGGCGAGTGCGACGGTGATCGCGGCCGGGCGCCAGCCGCGCTCCTCCACCAGCCATGACAGCAGGGGCAGGAAGACCAGCTGTCCCGAGGCGCCCGCCGCGGTGAGGACGCCGGTGACGAGGCCGCGCCGGGCGACGAACCAGCGGTTGGTGACGGTCGCGGCGAAGGCGAGGGCCATCGAGCCGGAGCCGAGTCCGACGAGGACGCCCCAGAAGAGGACGAGCTGCCAGGCGGCGGTCATCGTCACGGTCAGCGCCGAACCGACGGAGATCACCGTGAGGGCGAAGGCGACGACCCGGCGGATCCCGAACCGGTCCATCAGGGCGGCGGCGAACGGCGCGGTCAGCCCGTAGAGGGCGAGGTTCACCGAGACCGCGAAGCCGATGGTGCCCCGCGACCAGTCGAACTCCTCGTGCAGCGGCTCGATCAACAGGCCGGGCAGGGAGGCGAAGCCGGCGGCGCCGATGATCGTCACAAAGGTCACGGCGGCGACGAACCAGGCGCGGTGCACACGGGGCCGGGACGGGAGTCGGGGCTCGGGAGGGGAGGGTCTGTGCGTCACTTCGGTCACGGCCACCAGCTTCCGCCGACCGGGATACGCCATCGAGTGGCCCGAAGGACAGCATTCGCTAAGATCGGGCCATGACCGGCGACCGCCGCACGACCGCCCCCGGCACCACCGCCCCGAACCACCGCACGAGTCCGCATCGCGTGGTCGTACTCGCCCTGCCCGACGTCATCCCCTTCGAACTGAGCATCCCGCACCGGATCTTCGGCCGCGCCCACGGCACGTCGGGCGAGCCGCTGTACGACGTCGTGAGCTGTACGCCCGTACCGGGCCGGGTACCGGCCAACAGCGACTTCGACGTCCATATCGAGCGGGGCCCCGAGGAGCTGGAGCACGCCGACACGGTGATCGTCCCCGCCGCGTACCAACCCTCCGAGGTCTATGAGGACGGGCGGCTGCCGGACGGGCTGCGGGACGTCTTCGCCCGGATCCGTCCCGGCACCCGGATCGCGTCCATCTGCACCGGCAGCTTCTTCCTCGCCGCCGCCGGACTCCTCGACGGCCGGCCCGCCACCACGCACTGGTGGTGGGCCGACCGGTTCCAGCGGCTGTTCCCGTCCGTCCGGGTGGATCCGAATGTGCTGTACGTCGACGACGGCGACGTCCTCACATCGGCGGGCGTCGCCGCGGGTATCGACCTGTGCGTCCATATCGTGCGGCGCGACCACGGCGCGGCGGTCGCCAACGACACGGCGCGCCGCAGTGTCGTCCCGCCGCACCGCGACGGCGGCCAGGCGCAGTACGTCCACCGCCCGGTCCCCGAGTCGCACGCCCCCGGCACGTCGAAGGCCCGCGCCTGGGCCCTCGCCAGCCTCCACGAGCCGATCCTCCTCCGCGACCTGGCGGAACAGGAGTCGATGAGCGTCCGCACCCTGACCCGACGCTTCCGCGAGGAGGTCGGCGTCAGCCCCGGCCAGTGGATCACCCGGGAGCGGGTCGAACGGGCCCGCCGGCTGCTGGAGTCGACGGAGCTGCCGATGGACCTGGTGGCGCGGGACTCGGGATTCGGTACGGCGCAGTCGATGCGGGCGCACTTCCAGTCGGCGCTGGGGGTGTCCCCGACGGCGTACCGCCGTACGTTCCGCGGGGAGTGCCCCCGCGTTTGACGGGGCACCCCGTCGTCAGCGGCCCGTCGCGCCGTCGAGCAGTTCGCGGATGATGTCCGCGTGGCCCGCGTGCCGGCCGGTCTCCTCGATCAGATGGGTGAGGGCCCACCGGGCTCTGGGCGCGGGGCCGTTCCCCCGGGTCCTCGGCAGGGGCGCGCCGAGATCGGCGCATCCGTCGAGTACGGCGGCGGTACGCACCCCCGGCTCGGGGGCGTCCTCGACCTTCGCGGCGATCGACGCCCGCAGATAGCCGAGGAAGCCGCGCAGCACATCGGCCTCACCGCTGCCGGTCCTGGGCGGCGGGGTGTCACGACGGCGGCCGGTCGACCCGGTCATGGCCGGTCACTCCTCACGGAATCGGGCGGGTCGAGGCGATCGGCACTGCGGACGCACGGCACGGCACTGCCGACGCACGGCACGGCACGGCGTTCACGCGGCACGGCGCACGACCAGCACGTGATCGGTGACCTCGGCGGTCCTCCCCTCCGGCCCGGCGGCGATCCGGCGGGGCGCGTCGGCCCGCTCGACGGTCCACACCGCCGGGTCCAGATCGAGCCCCGCGGCGACCTCCAGCGGGCCCGGATACCGGATATCGGGGTCCTGGACCCAGGACCAGGGCGAGGTCGACCCGTGGTCGACGACCAGCAGCAGCCCGCCGGGGCGCAGCGCGTCCGCGGCCGTCCGCAGGACGGTCGCCCGGTCCAGATCGAGGGGAGTGTGCAGATAGTGGGCACTGACCAGGTCGAACGTGCCGCGCGGGAAGGACGTCCGCAGATCGTGCTGTTCGGCGGTGACCCGATCGCCCAGGCCGTGGGCGCGGGCGAGTTCACCGACCCGCTCGACGACCACGGCCGACACGTCGACGGCGGTCACCCGCCACCCGTTCCGGGCGAGCCACAGCGTGTCGCCGCCCTCGCCGCAGCCGAGATCGAGTACGTCACCGGGCGGCAGACCCGCGACGGTCTCGGTGAGCCGCGCGTTGGGCCGGGGCTCGGCAGGGGCGGGACGGCCTGCGTAGAAATCGTCCCAGAAGGCGATCGGGTCGTCGGTGCTCATCGGGGCTCCTTCGGTCGGGGGCACGAGGCTCAGTCTTGTCCCGACCGTCGCCTTCCGGCACGGGATCTTGCCGCTCTGGCAAGATGGCCGGATGGACCGGGAAACGGACGACGTACTCCGATCCGTGGGGTCCCGCCTCCGGGCACTGCGCCGCACCCGCGGTATCACCCTCGCCGACCTCGCGGCGGCGACGGGAATCTCCGAGAGCACCCTGTCCCGGCTGGAGAGCGGACAGCGCCGGGCGACGCTGGAGCTGCTGCTCCCGCTCTCCCGCACCTACGACGTCCCCCTGGACGACCTCTACCGAGTAGGGATCCGCTCACCCGGCGGACCAGAACGGTGACCGCACATTGGGGTACGGCACGTCCCCGTGCGAGTAGTCCTGCCCCTGTGCCCTGACAGCGGGATCGGGCACCTCGGACTGCCGCACACAGGGCGTGGCGACCTCGAAGAACGCCTGCCCCTTGTCCCCGATGGTCATACCGATGGCGAACCCGTCCGCCGAGCGCGCGAAGATCGCCGGGTGCTCCTTGTCCTCGTTGACGGAGACGATCTCGTAACCGTTCTTCTTCCAGACCCGCTCGGTGACTCCCAGAAAGTTCCCGCGCCGCTGCTCGGAGATGATCGTCATGACCGTTCGATAGCGGATCAGATCGCATGTGCCCTCGGTCGTCTGATCATGCGTCCATTCGATCCGGGGCACGTAGGCCGCCATGGTGGCGTCCAGCATCGCGTCCGCCTTCTCGGCAGCTTCCTTCATGGTGATGTCCACGACGGGTTCCTTCCGCTCCTTGCCACTCGGCAGCAGCCCGCACCCGCCGAGCACCACCACGGCTGAAACCGCCGCCAGTGCCCTGCGGATCACACGGCTCGACAGTGTCACCGGTGCCTCTCCGTCTTGATGCCGTACTCGCCCGAGACAATCCGGGCGATGTTGTCCGCGGAAACCCGATCCGTTTCCGGTGTGAAGTACTGGGAATGGGCGCCGACAGGGTTGGCGTCCCGGACAGGACGCGGCCCGTCGTCCACCGCGAAACGCTGCGCGCCGAACTCCCGGCTGGCGGGGTCTTTGCCGTAGTAGTTGTCGTCCGAGTCATAGAAACTCTCGGGGACGGATACACCCACGCCTTCGCCCGCAATGCTTACCAGAACCTCCGGAAATCGGGGCAACTTGGTCACAATGTCGTTGTCGGCAGCTCCCACGTACACCCGCTCGGGTGGCACCCCGAGATCCGCAGCTCTCTCCACACCGACTCCGGGACTACCGACCAGAACAATATCGTCCACTCCCGGTATGCCACCCGACTGCTTGGCCGCCGTTCCAACGGTGAGCGATCCGTAGGAGTGGCCGATAGCTGTCACATGAGGGTCGTCATGCTCGTTGGTCGCGACGAGTCCGGACATGAAGCGGTTGTAGGCCGGCGCTCCCCTTTCGGCATGCCCCGCCGTCACGACATCAACCAGTCGTGGGGCGTCGTACCCGAGCCAGACGATCGAGGCGGTGGACTTGTCGTACCGTTGCGCCCCGACTGCGGTGTCGAGTGCGCGCTTCACCGTACCGCCGCCGAACTCGCCGTCGAGCTTGGTCCCCAGCCCTGGAACATATGCAGACACATTGCGCGAAGTGTCCGGGTTACCGAAGGAGATAATGGCCCGGCCGTTGCCCTCGTCGCTGATCCCCAGAAGATACATGGGGACCTTGCTGGGCTGCAGCAGCCGCTCCTCGATCTTCCGCAACCCGTCGAGCATGGCGGGGTCGCTGCCGCTCCGCTCCAACTCTTCGATAAGGACGGGTAGATAAGAGCGGTTGGCTTCGTCCCGGGCCGCGGCGGGAATCCCGTCCGACATCCCGATCAGCTGCGGCGCGATATCCACGTACTCCCGCCGCTGTTCCTCGTCCAACCCCTCCCACCACCTCCTGTATTCAGCGGGGGAGGCGCCCTCAGGCATAGCGGCGGCGAGATAGCCTCCGGCGGAGGTGCGGACATCGGCCACGTCTCGGCGCATGTCCGCCAGAGTCGCCTCCGTCACATCCATGCCCTTGGGCGCCCTCAGGCCGTTCAGGGTCTTGGCATAGCGGGCGTCCACCGCTGCCGCCGATCGGACGGCGCGGGCGATACGGTCCGCGATGTCCTGTGCCGCCCTGGCGTGAGGGTTGACCTGCAGGTCAAATCGAGGCCGGTCTCCGTGAGGGTCGTACGGAACGATCTGCGGCGGCTTACCGTACTCACCCGCACCGGGCGGCTCCACGGGACCGCGCGAACTACCCTGTGCGATTCCTCCCGGTACGCGCTTCTCGCCTTCGCCGGACCCCACGACCGCGGATGGATAGGAGATCGAACCATCGGCGTTGACGGTGAACGCCAGCGCGGCAGCTTCGTCCAGCGCCAGGCGTAACTGCCGTTGTGGGCCGGCCAGGTCGGCGGAAAGGCCGTTCAGAGCCGTACGAACCAGGCCGCATTCCGTAGCTACATAATCAAAATTCTGAATAAGGCGACCCAAGCGCAGGACCGCCTTCTGAGCGGACTCGCTCTCCTGGGTTTCGATGAGCTTGGCCGACATGGCCCTTCTGACGGTCTCGCGATCAGCGGCGGAACGGCTGGAAACCCGGTGCCACGCATTTGCGGCCTCTTCGAGCTCGGAGCATTTGATGTCCCGCAGTTCCTTCCAGGTCAGAAAGTCAGTGGTCATCGAGACCCACCCGTGGAACCGGAAGAAGATCCGATGGACTTTTCCACATCGCCGTCCACACCGGGCAATTCCTGTGCGACCTTCAGTAGAGCGCCATCCAGGTAGGCGCACTCGTCCCGCACGGAGGCGAGCCTGTTCTCCCACGACTCGAGCACCGACTGAAGCGCGGGAACACTGGTCAGGCCAACTCCCCCTTGGGTGACGCCTTGATGGCCCGAGTTGAGAGCGCTCTTACTCTGATCTGTGCTCCGCCGCAGGTCACCGGCCGCCTTGGCCGCCTGACGCCAAGGAGCGCTTCCGTGCAGTAGCCGTCCGATACCGCCCGCTTCCCCGCCGGGCGGGCCCGAGGAGTCCGGCCCGAGGGGTGCCGCCGATGCGAGCGACATGCCCACGCCACCTGACGGTGAACCGCCGGGGCCCGGCGGCTCGATGCCGAACATTTCCCGCCAACGGTTCGCATCGAAATCCGTCACAGCTCAAAACCCCCCGCACACACGGCGATTCATCATCAGCTCGTCACTGAAACCGTATAGGGAGGGCACTGCGGGTATCCAGCCCGGGAAGGAAGAACCTCAATCGCCACCAATCTGGCAATAGCAGATTCAGCTCGCCGAAACAAGAGTATCTGTCGCTATTACTTCGAACATTCGGCTGTTCTCCGCCCTCATGGACGAACGGAGGTGTTGTCGCGCGGGGTCCTCATCGCCGAACACCGGGTCATGGCGGTGCAATCACGGCTCACCATGTTCACCGTCCGGCGGGATTAGCCGTGAAAGGGCTCAGAAAATCAGCACCGCGCGGGCCGCAGTACCCGATCGCACCGCCGTCGCGGCCTTGGTGAACTCCTCCACCGGGTAGGTGTCCGAGACCAGTTCGTCCAGCAGGAGTTGGCCGCGGCGGTAGAGGTCCGCGTAGAGGGCCAGGTCGTGCTGGGGGCGGGAGGAGCCGTAGCGGCAGCCCAGGAGCGACTTGTCGAGGAACATCGCGGCCGGGAGGAAGGTCGCCTCCGCCGCGGGGGGTGTCATGCCGAGGAGTACGGCCCGGCCGCCGCGGTCGAGGAGGTCGATCGCGGTACGGATCAGGGCGGGGCGGCCCACGCATTCGAAGACGTGGTCGGCGCCGGTGGGGAGGATCGTACGGGCCTCGTCCGCGGCCGGGAGGAAGTGCGTCGCGCCGAAGCGGCGCGCCAGGGGTTCCTTCGCCGGGTTGGTGTCGATCGCCACGATCGTCGCCGCGCCCGCCAGCCGGGCGCCCTGGACGACGTTGAGGCCGATACCGCCGACGCCGATGACGACGACCGTCTCGCCCCGGGCGACCTTCGCCCGGTTGAGCACGGCGCCGACACCGGTCAGGACGGCGCAGCCGAGTACGGCCGCCGACGCCGGGGGGATGCCGGCCGGGATCCGGACCGCCTGGACGGCCTTCACGAGGGTCCGTTCGGCGAAGGCCGAGTTGGCCGCGAACTGGTACAGGGGCGTACCGCCGCGTGAGAACGGGCGGGCCGGGCGGCCGATGGCCCGGCGGCACATCGTGGGGCGGCCCCGGTCGCAGTCCGGGCACGCGCCGCAGTTGGCGAGAGTGGAGAGCGCCACCCGGTCCCCGGGCGCCACATGCCGCACGCCCGCCCCGACCGCCTCCACGACGCCCGCGCCCTCGTGGCCCAGGACCACCGGGACGGGGAAGGGGATCGTGCCGTCGATCACCGACAGATCGCTGTGGCAGAGCCCGGCCGCCTCGATCGCGACAAGGACCTCCCCCGGGCCCGGGTCGCGGATCTCCAGATCGGTGACGACCTCCGCCCGTTCGCCGTCGAACACCACGCCCCGCAGCAACGGTCCCATCGGCGGACTCACCCCTTCGGTTCCTTCGGGAGGCCGAGTACCCGCTCGGCGATGACCGTACGTTGGATCTCGTCCGAGCCGCCGTAGATCGTGTCGGCCCGGCTGAACAGGAACATCCGCTGGTCCGGGGCGAGTTCGTACGAGGCGTTCCACTCCCCGGGGCCGGCCGTCGCCGCCGCGCCCCGTACCGCCATCGCCAGCTCGCCGAGCCGCCGGTGCCAGCCGCCCCACAGCAGCTTCGCCGCGCTCGCGGCGCCCGTCTCATCGGAAGCCCCCAGCGTCCCCTCCGTGTTCCAGCGCATCGCCCGCAACTCCGCCCACTGGCGCACCAGCCGGTCCCGGAGCACCGGGTCCCGTACCGCGCCCGTCGTCACCGCCGTACGGACGACGTCCCGCAGCTCCGTCTCGAAGCCGATCTGCTGGGCGAGCGTCGACAACCCGCGTTCCATCGCGAGCAGGCCCATCGCGACCGTCCAGCCGTCCCCCGCACGGCCGACGACATGGTCGGCGCGGGCGGCGGCCCCGTCGAAGAAGACCTCGTTGTACTCGCTCGTCCCCGTGAGCTGCCGAATCGGCCGGACCTCGATCCGGCCCGGCTGGTCCATCGGTACCAGCAGGAGCGACAGTCCGTGATGGCGTACGGAGCCGGGTTCGGTCCTGGCCAGGACGAAGCACCAGTCGGCCTCCCGGGCCAGCGACGTCCACACCTTCTGGCCGGTGATCCGGTAGCGGGAGCCATCGCGGACGGCGGTCGTCCGCAGCGCCGCCAGGTCGGATCCCGCGTCCGGCTCGCTGTACCCCTGGCACCACAGCTCGTCGCCCCGGGCGACCGCAGGCAGAAAGCGGTCCCGCTGCTCCGCCGTCCCGTACCGGATCAGGGTCGGCGCGAGCAGGTTCTCGCCGATGTGCCCGACCCGGCCGGGCGCGCGGGCGTACGCGTACTCCTCGGCCCACACCATCCGCCGCGCCGGGCTCTCGGCGCGGTTGCCCCAGCCGCCGTCGGGCCAGCCCAGGCCGATCCAGCCCGCGCGCCCGAGTTCGCGTTCCCAGGCGCGGCGTACGGCCACGTCCTCGTGCTCCCGGCCGGGGCCGCCGCCCGCGCCCCGGTAGGCGCCGGTCAGCCGCTCGGCGAGCCAGCTACGGACCTCCGCCCTGAACTCCTCCTCCCCGCCGCTCATACGGCGTCCCCGCCACCCCCGGCGTTGGGGCGGTCACCCGCCTTCGCGGCCCGCGCCATCTCCTCCAGCGCCGCAAGCATCGGCATCGGGTCGGTACCGACCGTGCCGGGCAGGAAGTCGGCGATCTTCCCGGGGGTCCAGCCGCCGTCCGCGTATCCGGCGCGCAATTCGCGCGGCTGCGCCCAGACCGCGATCTTGGGCCCGGCGATCGTATAGACCTGTCCGGTGATCTCCCGGGCCCGGTCGGAGAGGAGGTAGACGACGAGCGCGGCCACGTCCTCGGGTTCGCCGATCTCCTTCAGCTCCATGGGGACGCCCGCCGACATCCGGGTACGGGCGACGGGCGCGACCGCGTTCGCGGTGACGCCGTAGCGGTGCAGTCCGAGCGCGGCGCTGCGGACGAGGGAGATGATCCCGCCTTTGGCCGCCGCGTAGTTGGCCTGGGCGACGGAGCCCTGGTGGTTGCCGCTGGTGAAGCCGATGAGGGTGCCCGAGCCCTGTTTCCGCAGGACGGCGGAGGCGGCGCGGAAGACGGTGAAGGTGCCTTTCAGATGGGTGGCGACGACGGGGTCCCATTCCTCCTCGGTCATATTGAAGAGCATCCGTTCGCGCAGGATGCCCGCGACGCAGACCACCCCGTCGAGCCGTCCGAACGCGCTGAGCGCCGTGTCCACGACGCGCTGTCCGCCCGCCATGGTGGCGATGTCGTCGGCGACGGCGACGGCCTCGCCGCCCGCCGCCGCGATCTCCTTCACCACGGCGGTGGCGACCTCCGACGAGGGTTCGGCGCCGTCGACCCCGACGCCGTAGTCGTTGACGACGACCCGCGCGCCCTCGGCCGCCGCGGCGAGCGCGACCGCCCGGCCGATCCCGCGGCCCGCGCCGGTGACGGCGACGACCTTGCCTGCCAAGAAGTTCCCCACGCCCGGCCCCTTCCCGCGGTTTCTGACGGTCCGTTAGATTCTATGCAGGGCCGATCGGTCCGGCACAACCCCCGTACGGCGAACCGATGTCAGGAGGCCGGACCGCGATGCCGCTGCCGCCCGAGTTCCACGAGATCGCCCGGCGCGTCAACAACTGGGGCCGCTGGGGCGCCGACGACGAGATCGGCACCCTCAATCTGGTGACGGACGCGGTCGTCCGGGCCGCCGCCGCCGGCGTGCGATCCGGCCGGCGCGTACCGCTGGCGATCCCCCTGCACGCCGACGGGGTGCAGACCGGGCTGGTCCCGGGCCGGATCAACCCGCAGCACACGATGATCCAGATCAATTACGAGATGTTCGGCCCGGGTACCGTCGCGACCAGCGACGACGCCGTGACGATGGCGCTCCAGGCGGCCACCCACTGGGACGCGCTGACCCATGTCTCGCACGGCGGGAAGATCTACAACGGCCGTTCCGCCGACACCATCACCCCGCACGGCCGGGCCCGCTACAGCGGTATCGACAAGGTGCCGTACGTGGTCTCGCGCGGGGTGCTGCTGGATGTGGCCCGCGCCAAGGGCGTCGACCGGCTGGGTCCCGGGCACGCGGTCACCCCGGAGGATCTGGACGAGGCCGCGGAGTTCGGCGAAGTCACCGTAGGTACGGGCGATGTGGTCCTGGTCAGGACCGGTCAGCTGGGGCTGCTGCTGGCGGGCGACCGGCACGCGTACGGCTTTCCGGCGCCGGGCCTCTCGATCCGTACACCGGAGTGGTTCCACGCCAGGGACGTGGCCGCGGTCGCCACCGACACACTCCCCTTCGAGATCATCCCGCCGGAGATCGAGGACCTGTGGCTGCCGGTGCACGCTCTCGACCTGGTCGAGATGGGCATGCTTCAGGGGCAGAACTGGAATCTCGAAGAGTTGTCCACAGCCTGTGGAGAAGAGCGCCGGTACGCGTTCCTGCTCTCGGCCATGCCGGAGCCGTTCGTGGGCGCGACGGGCACACCGGTCGCCCCGGTCGCGGTGTTGTGAGCCGTACGGGACCCGAGGTGTACGGCCCCGGAAAGGCGGCGGGCGCGCGCCGACGGCACACGCCCGCACCCCGCACCCCGGCTCCCGAACCGAAAGACCAGCACTACCGGCCCTACCGCCGGACGGTCGCCAGCCCCGCCGTCCCGGCGCGCGCGGCCCCACCGCGGGCCCCGTCCCGTACGACGACCTCGCGCCCGGTGTCCCGGATCCCGGACCCCGCCGCCGCGATCTCCCGCGCGGTCGCTCCGTGCCCGCCGTGCCCGCCGTGCGCTCCGTGCGCGCCGCGCGTGTCGCCGGGCCGGGTGCCCACGCCGAGCGGCACCGCCCGGTCGACCTCGCACCAGATGGCCTTGCCGTTGCCCTCCTGGCGCCAGCCCCACCGGTCGGCGAGGCCGTCGACGAGTTCGAGACCCCGGCCGTTGGTCTCGTCGTCCTCGGCGGTACGCCGCCGGGGCGGCCGGGCGCAGCGGTCGGCGACCTCGACCCGGACCGTGCCCGCCTCCGCCTTGCCGAGCCCGAAGAGCATCCGCAGGACGGCCGGACAGCCGGTGTGGACGACCGCGTTGGTCACCAGCTCCGAGATGAGCAGGATCAGGGTCTCCGCCAGCGGCTCGTCGTGGTCTATCCCGGAGCCGATGAGCCGGGACCGGGCCCATCTACGGGCTCTTCCCACCTCCGCGGGGTCGGGACCGACCTCCAACTGAACCTGGAGCACCTGCACCGCTCACACCATCCGAACCGGCGGACACATCGCCTCGCGCCTCGACTGGGTCTTTCCCGACCGGGTCACCGAACGTGACTCCCTTGCGGGCCAGCATGGTTGACGTACAGTCACCGCAACAAGCGCTTCGGGCATATTCCAGCGCGAAGGAGTACCCGGCGCGGAGGCTGTGCGACACCTGCCACAGCGAGTCGAACAAGGGGGCGTGGCCCGCTCACCCGTGGTGTGAGCGGCGCGCCTTCCCGGACACGGGGACACCTCGGGGGCACCACCGCGGCCGTCACGCCTCGGTACGACTCGCATTTCACGCAGCGTACCGGAGTGAGCGACCGACGACGCCCCGTGACGAGTCATCCGAAGGACACAACCCGATATCGACGCAACGTGACACCGGATGGTGCTATAGCGGCTCCCGCGCGCCGGAAGGGCCCGCGAGCTGGGCGGCTTCCCCCAGAGCCCGGGCGCAGATCTCCTCGGCGTCCCCGGCACAGGGCCTGACCCGGGCCCGTACCCAGGCCCGTTTCAGATGCAGATGGACGTCCGCCTCCCAGGTGAACCCCATGCCGCCGTGGACCTGGACGCAGTCGCGGGCGTTGTCCGCGGCCGCCTCGTCGGCGAGCAGTTTGGCCCCGGCGATCTCGGCCGGGTCGCCGGTGACGGCCGCCGCGTAGACGGCCGCGCGGGCGAGTTCCGTACGGACCAGCATGTCGGCGCAGAGGTGTTTCACGGCCTGGAAGGAGCCCACGGGCCGGCCGAACTGTTCGCGCTCCCCGGCGTACCGGACGGCCAGCTCGGTGACCCGGCCCGCCGTGCCGAGCTGCTCGGCGGCGGTGAGCAGGGCGCCGACCGGGTCGTACGGGGCGTCCGCCCCGGGTCCGGGCGCCCGGTGCAGCGGGGTCAGCGGGTCGACGGACCGCAGCGGTACGGCCCCGGCCGGGTCGCCGTCCACGGTGTCGGCCGCCGCGAGATGGGCGACCAGGCCGCCGTCGACCCGGGTCACCACGGTCTCCCCGGTCGCGGCCCCCGGTACCCGGCCCGCCGCGAGATGGGTGGCGACCAGCGGGCCGGGGGCGAGGGCCCGGCCCAGTTCCTCGAAGACGAGGACGGCCTCGGGCGCGCCGAGCCCGACGCCCCCTTCGGCCTCGGGCAGCCGGAGGGCGAAGACGCCCGCGTCGGCGACGGCCGTCCACACCGCCGGGTCGAGTACGGGCCCGGCCGCGTCGTCGGCCCCGGCCCGTACCGCTTTCGGCGGATGGACCCGGTCGAGGAGTCCGCGGGTCGCGGCCTTCAGGGCCCGCTGGTCGTCGGTGAGCCGGAACCGCATCTCAGGCGCCGCCCTTCGGCAGGCCGAGCAGCCGCTCGGCGATGATGTTCCGCTGGATCTGCGACGTACCGGCGGCGATGGTGTACGACAGCGACGCCAGCCGGTCGGTGTTCCACTCGCGCCCCAGGTCGAGCGCGTCGGGGCCGAGGACGTCGGCGGCGGCGTCGTACAGCTCCTGGCGGGCCCGGGAGTAGCGGAGCTTGAAGACGGATCCGCCGGTGCCGGGGATCCCGCCGGTGGCCTCGGACTCGCTCACGTTCCACTGCGTCAGCCGCCACAGGGCCGTGAAGTCGGCGTGCAGCCGCCCCAGCCTGCGGCGGAGCACCGGATCGTCCCAGCGGCCCGTTTCACGGGCGGCGGCGGCGAGCGCGGCGAGGGTGCGGCGGCAGGCGACGACCTCCCCGACGAAGGCGGTCCCGCGTTCGAACGAGAGGGTGACCATGGTGACCCGCCAGCCGTCGTTCTCGGCGCCGACCCGGTTGGCCACCGGGACCCGTACGCCGTCGAGGAAGACCTCGGCGAACTCGGCCGTACCGGCGAGGGTGCGCAGCGGCCGTACGGTGACGCCGGGCGCGTCCATCGGGAGGGCGAGCCAGCTGATGCCCCGGTGTCTGGGCGCTTCGGGGTCGGTGCGGACGAGGAGTTCGCACCAGTCGGCGACCTCGGCGTGGGAGGTCCAGAGCTTGGTCCCGGTGACGATGTAGTCGTCGCCGTCGCGGACGGCCCGGGTCCGCAGGGACGCCAGATCGGATCCGGCGTCCGGCTCGCTGAACCCCTGGCACCAGATCTCGTCGCCGCGCAGGATCGGTTCGAGCCAGCGTTCGCGCTGTTCGGGGCTGCCCTCGGTGGCGATGGTGGGTCCGGCGTGCAGCAGTCCGACGAAGTTGGCGCCGACGTAGGGCGCGCCCGCGGCCTCGGTCTCCTCCAGGAAGGCCAGGCGCAGTCCGGGCGGGGCGTCCCAGTGCAGCTGGGCGTATCCGGCGTCGTACAGCATGCGCTGCCAGCGGGTGTCGTACGCGCGCCGGCCCGGCCAGTCGTCGGGCGCGGGCCGCGGGGGGAGAAGGGGCAGGTGGTCGGCGAGCCAGGCGCGCAGCCGGGCGCGGAACGCCGTCTCCTCTTCCGTCAGGCCGAAGTCCACGTACGGTCCGCCTCTCCCCGCCCCGCTATCTGACGACCCATCACATTTCAACCGCTCCCAGGCTAGCCCCACCCCTCTGGACCGACAAGCGATGGCGCCCTACCCTCTCGACACGATCTGACGTCACGTCAGATGACTGGGCCCGAACCGGGAGGCGTCCGCCCATGGCCACCGAGACCGCGCACACGGAACCCGACGCCCGCGCCGTCGCGTACGAACTCGGCACCGCCCGCACCCTGTGGGAGCTGATCGCCCGCCGCGCCGCCCTCACCCCCGACCGGCGCGTCCTCCTCCAGGACGACCGCGTCCTCACCTTCGGCGGGCTCCGCGACGCCGCCGAGAGCGCCGCCGCCGGACTGCACGGCCTCGGCGTCCGCCCCGGCACGGTCGTCGCCTGGCAGCTCCCCACCACCATCGAGACCGTCGTCCTGTGCGCGGCCCTCGCCCGGATCGGCGCCGTACAGTCCCCGGTCATCCCCTTCTACCGCGACCGGGAGGTGTCGTTCGCGCTCACCGCCTGCCGCGCCGAACTCTTCGCCGTCCCCGGCGAGTGGCGCGGCTTCGACCACCGCGCGATGGCCGACCGGATCGGTGCGCGGGGCGTGTTCGACGCGTACGGCACCCTCCCGCGGGGCGACCCGGCGGTCCTGCCCCCGCCGCCCGCCGACGGCACCGATGTCCGGTGGATCTACTGGACCTCCGGCACCACCTCCGACCCCAAGGGCGTCCGCCACACCGACCGCTCCCTGATCGCCGCGGGCTCCTGCCTCGCCCACGCCCTCCGGCTCACCCCCGACGACATCGGCTCCATCGCCTTCCCGTTCGCCCATATCGGCGGCGCCGACTATCTGGTGATGCTGCTCCTGTACGGCTTCCCCGCGGTCCTCTTCGAGAAGTTCGCGCTGCCCGACGCCCTCGCCGACTACCGCCGCCACGGCGTGACCACGGCCGGCGGCTCCACTGCCTTCTACTCCATGTTCCTGGCGGAACAGCGGAAGCTGCCGCCCGGCGAGAAGCTCATCCCCACCCTCCGCCTCCTCGCGGGCGGCGGCGCGCCCAAACCGCCCGAGCTGTACCACGCGGTCGTCCGCGAACTGGGCTGCGCGCTGACCCACGGCTACGGCATGACCGAGGTCCCCATGATCACCATGGGCGCGCCCGACGACTCCCCCGCCGATCTGGCGGCCACGGAGGGCCGCCCGCCGGACGGCATGGAGATCCGGATCGTCGACGGCGAGGTCCGCCTCCGCGGCGAGGCCGTCTGCCGGGGCTATCTCGACCCGGCCCACACTGCCGAGGCCTTCGACGCCGACGGCTTCCTCCGCACCGGCGACCTCGGGCAGCTCACCCCCTCCGGCCATCTCGTCCTCACCGGCCGCAGCAAGGACGTCATCATCCGCAAGGGCGAGAACATCTCCGCGAAGGAGATCGAGGACCTGCTCCACACCCATCCGTCCGTGTCCGACGCGGCGGTGATCGGCCTCCCCGACGACTCCCGGGGCGAACGGGTCTGCGCGGTCCTCGAACAGCACCCGGACACCACCCCGCTCACCCTCCCGGACCTCACCGCCTACCTGCGCGCCCACGACCTGGCCCCGTACAAGATCCCGGAACAGCTGGAGGTGGTGGACGCGCTGCCCAGGAACGAGACGCTGCGGAAGGTGCTGAAGTACCGGCTGCGGGAGCGGTTCGGCGGTTAGAGGTCGTGTCATCAATAGTGCGGTGTTATCGGATTCTTTGTGCCCGCTAAGGTGCTGATGCTGGTGGGACTAGCGGGTCCGTTCTGGCTTTCTGAGGCGGAAGGTGTGGTGTCCGAGACGGGAGTCGGCCTGCGCCTGTCTCATTCCAGGACGCCCGGGTCTGTTCCGTGCTTCCACGCGGGCGAACGCACGCCTGGGCGCACGCCCCGGACCGGCGGTATGCCCAGGTCATGGCTGACCGTCGTGCGTATCCGAGTGATCTGTCCGATGCCCGCCGGGAGTTGATCGAGCCGGTGCTGTCCGCGTGGCGCTACGAGCGCCACGGCCGGGCGCTGGGCTTCGGCCGGCCCGCCGAGCTCGACCTGCGCGAGATCATGAACGCGATCCTGTACGTGGACCGCACCGGCGTCCAGTGGCGCTACCTGCCGCACGACTTCCCGCACTGGAACAGCGTCTACGGTTACTTCGCCAAGTGGCAGCGCGATGGCGTGTTCGTCCAGCTCAACGGCCTGCTGCGGGAACTGGTGCGCGAGCGGGAGGGCCGGAACGCCGAGCCTTCGGCGTGTGTGATCGACGCACAGAGCGTGAAGACCTCCACCAGCGTTCCCGCCACGAATCAGGGCACGGACAGCGCCAAGAAGATCGTGGGCCGCAAGCGGAGCATCGTGACCGACACGCTCGGCCTCCTGCTCGCGGTCCTGGTCACCGCGGCCAGCGTCCAGGACTCCGACGCCGGCACCCTCGGCATCGACATGGAAATCACCACCCGCAAGGCAGGGACCAGGGGATTCACCCCGATACCCAAGCGTTGGGCGGTGGAGCGGACCTACGGCTGGCTCATGCTGAACCGCCGCCTGGCTCGCGACTACGAGACTCTCCCGGCCCGCTCCGAAGCCATGACCCACCTGGCCATGAGCGACCTGATGGCCCGCCGCCTGACCGGCGAGAGCACCATCTCCTGACGCAACCCGACATAACCGGATCAAACTCGC